>DASRLM010000420.1:0-7123 GCA_035648455.1 Puia sp.
AGGCAATCGATGAAGGGGAGGTATTGCAAGGCATACCATTGAATGGAAAAGGAAAGGATGAAACTGAAAGCCAGAATAAGCAGACTGGTATTTTGCGGGAACAGGGGTTTGATCTCCTTCCGGAAAGCAAACAGGAACAGGATCATCAGCAGCAGTATAAGATCCTTGATGAATGATCCCATGGCCTCTAAAGGAATGCAATCACCAAAACAACCGCATTCCCTGATCTTGCCAGAGAGTACGGCATAACCGGTAAGGAAGCTGAAAAAAAGGATCAGCAGGAGGAGCAGCCACGCAAAAAGCCGCATACGCCATCCCAGCAGAACGGCCACACCGGCAACGATTTCGAACACGATCATGACCACAGCGAGCACCAGGGAAAACTGGTTAAGGGATGGCAAGTGCCACACATCAAAAAATTCCTGCATTTTATAGCTCAGTCCCAGCGGATCATTCGCTTTAATGAGTCCTGAGAAAATGAACAGGATACCAACCAGAAAACGGGTAATATTCAGCAGGATCTTTTTCATGAATGCGGGTTCAATTTTTTTTATCAGGCCTTATGCCTTCCTTCATCAATGCCGATAAGGGCAAAAAGGGAGTAATTGATGATGTCGGTCAGGTTGGCATCAATGCCTTCGCTGATCAGCGTTTTTCCGTCATTGGCCAGGATCTGGCGGATCCTTAATAGTTTCATCAGGATGAGGTCCACGAAACCCTCCTGGCTCATCCAGCGCCAGGCTTCTCCGTAATCGTGGTTCTTCTTTTCCATGACCTGGCTGACCAGCAGGCTTTTTTCATCATACAATTCTCCTGCGCGGGAAGGGTCAAGATCCTCCATGGACTCGGCATTCAGGTCCATCTGGATCAGTCCGATAATTCCATAATTCACCATGGCCTGGAATTCACCGCCGATGTCTTCTTTAATGAGCCGCACCTCCTGTTGCTGCAGGGTACGGATCCGCCTGGCCTTGATAAACAACTGATCCATGATGGAAATCATCCGCAGCACGCGCCAGGCAG
Organism: Puia sp.; assembly: GCA_035648455.1. Classification (GTDB taxonomy): domain Bacteria; phylum Bacteroidota; class Bacteroidia; order Chitinophagales; family Chitinophagaceae; genus Puia. Next base: position 1,024 of record DASRLM010000420.1, read on the forward strand.
TGCCGTAGTCCGTTGTTTTTTTTATAAAGATTTCCCGGCAGGAGGCAGCTGCTTTTTCATACTGACGGCGTGTATCTTGCATACTCAAAAGTAATATTTAGTATTGATCGGCTAAATTTACGTATTCAACATCATGTATACATTCAATTGCAAGGGCCGGTTACTTTCCTGGGACCACCCCATCCTGATGGGGATCATCAATGTAACGCCGGATTCTTTTTATTCCGGGAGCCGAACACAAACCAGGGAAGCCATATTGGGAACGGCGGAAAAAATGCTCCGGGATGGGGCGACGCTGCTGGATGTCGGCGGCATGAGTACCAGGCCGGCTGCGGAAGAAATCACGGTGGAAGAAGAATTGAACCGGGTGGTTCCTGCCATCGGGGCCATAGCAGAGCATTTTCCCGAAGCCTTCATTTCCGTAGATAGTTTCCGGCCGGCCGTTGTGAAAAACGCCATCGGCGCCGGCGCCTGTATGATCAACGACATCAGCGGCGGAAAAGAGCCGGAGATGCTTGATCTGGCGGTTGAGCACGGCGTTCCATATATATGCATGCACATGCGGGGTACTCCGCAAACCATGCAGAAACTAAATCATTATGAAGATCTGGTGCGCGACGTGCTGGATTATTTCATTGAGCGGAAATCTGCGTGCATCCGGCATGGCATAAAGGACCTGATCATTGATCCGGGATTCGGATTTGCCAAAAACCGTGTGCAGAATTTTCAATTGCTGAAACAGCTTTCCGTATTCCGCATGTTGAATCTGCCGGTTCTTGCGGGCCTGTCCAGAAAATCCAGCATCTATAAAACCCTGGGAACATCTCCGGAAGAAGCGCTGAATGGAACCACTGTGCTGAACACCCTGGCACTTCAAAACGGGGCATCCATCTTAAGGGTGCATGATGTAAAGGAAGCCAATGAAACCATCCGGTTATGGATGTCCTATGCCGGAGCATAGGACATCCCGGATTCAGTTTATTTTTTTGCTGGCGCTTTAGGAGCAGGTTTGCCGGATGGAGGCATTGCGTGTGGCATCATGTTCATCGGTTTTTCCACAGGGGCATCCGTAACATCCACAATCTTTATATCAAACATCAGGTCTTCATTGGGTGTTCTTCCGGGACCAGGCTGTGCATCATAAGCCAGGAATGCAGGGATATAGAGTGTTCCTGAACCGCCTTTTTTAAATAGGCGCAGGCCATCATCCCATCCTGGAATGATCTGCATTTTCCCGATCACAAATTTAATGGGCTCCTTTCCGGGAGCGTCGTTGCTTTCAAATACTTTGCCGGAAGGCAGCATCTTGCCCGTATATATGACCGAAACCTGTTTGCCGGAATCAACCGCAGGGCCGTCTCCCGGATTGTCAATTTTAACATAGGTTCCTTTCGCCGTTTTCTGTGCCTGGATCTTGTTTTTCGCCAGATAGTCTTCCACATCTTTGGCTTCTTTCACATGGAAGGCTTCCATGGCCTGTTCGCGGTCCTTCTGAACCAGCTCCTCATTATCAAATACGTCAATCACCTTCAGGGTCAGTATGATCTTATCTTTTTTCTTTATATAGGGAGGCAGGGGCCGTCCCGCTTTCTTCTCTATGCTGTCGCCGATCTGCACCACCACGGCACTATCGCCTTTTCTCAGCAGGTGAAATATTTCAACCGGGCTGTAGTTGGCCTGGGTGCCGGTGTCTATGGGTACATAGGCAGGCATGGAAGAGGCCGAACTGAACAGAACGGAATCCCGCAGTTTCTGGGTAAAGTTCAGTTTGACGAACTGCCCCTTTTTTACCACCGGATTTTTCCCATCCGAAATGATCTTGTATAACAGGCCCGATTTGGTTTTTTTCAGGCCCTGATTGTTACAGGAAACCAGGAGCATGATGGCCACCAGGGCAAATAGAAAAGAATTGATTTTTTTCATTTTCAGTTTTATTGTAATTGTAAAGCGTTTTCTTTTAGTGAGGCGCGAAATTTTTGGGCTGCCTGTTCCAGGGTGTCGCTGCTTCTTCCACCGGCAGCATTAACATGTCCGCCTCCTTCAAAATATTGGCGGGCATAGCTGTTCACATCAAATCCTCCCTTACTTCTGAACGAACATTTGATTTCTTCGTCCCGGTCTATGATGAGGGCCGCAAATTTAATTCCCTGAATGGTTAACGGATAATTTACCAGGCCCTCCGAATCTCCGGTGCGGATCTGAAATTTCATAAGGTCTTTCCAGGGAATGCAGATCAGCGCCGAATTGTATTCGTAGATGATCTCCATGCAGTTCAGCAGGGCATGTCCCGTAAAGCGCAACCTGTTTTCCAGGAAATTATCAAAAAGGTTTTCGTGAATTCTGGAGTGGTCGAGGCCGGTATCCTTCAAGGTGGCCACCATCCGGTGCACCGATGCTGTTGTTGAACTGAAACGGAACGATCCGGTGTCGGTCATCACACCGGCATATAAACATTCTGCAACGGCAAGATGAATTTTGTCCGCGTTGCCGGAAGCGATGATGAAATCAAATATCATTTCGCTGGTGGAACTTTTACCCGTGTCGCTGATACCGTAAGTAAACATATCCTCCTGCGGCTGCTGGTGATGGTCAATCAGTATGCGGATACCCGATGCCCGGGCAATGGACTCGGCCATTTTGCGCGTGCGGGAAAGGGTATTGAAATCCAGGCAAAATATCAGCTCTGCATTTGCCAGTGCATCATTTGCCCTGGCGGTATTCAGTTCATAATCTATTACCCTGTCGGCCCCCTTCATCCATTTGAGCCATTCTGCCCAGTTTGTCGGGGAAATTACGGTTACCGAATGACCCAGGTCCGTCAGTACATGATACAGCCCCAGGGAAGAACCCATGGCATCCGCGTCGGGTTTCTGGTGCATGACAATCACCGTAGTTTTAGGAACTTTCAGCAAGGGAAACAGGTCTGTAATCGGTTGCATATAAAATGGTTGGCAAAGGTGCAGAATTATATGAGCATTCCCAAATCTGCAGCAAAATGTATTACCTTTGCCCGCCAAACAAAAACAAATGACTAACCGTACGTTCACGATGATCAAGCCCGACGCCTTTGCGAATGGGCATTCGGGTGCTATTCTGGACATTATCATAAAGGCCGGTTTCCGGTTGGTTGCCCTGAAGATGACCAGCCTTACCGATAAAAAAGCCGGAGAGTTTTACGCGGTTCACCAGGCACGTCCTTTTTACGGGGAACTGGTTGAATTCATGAGCCGGGGGCCCGTCATTGCTGCCATCCTGGAAAAGGAAAATGCCGTAGCTGATTTCCGCAAACTCATCGGAGCCACGGATCCTTCAAAAGCGGATGCGGGAACCATCCGCAGGCTTTTTGCTGCTTCCCTCGGCGAAAATGCCATTCATGGAAGTGACAGTGATGAAAATGCCGGCATGGAAGGGGACTTTTTCTTCTCTGGCCTGGAAAGAGTCTAAACCTGGTTCTTTTTCCTTTTTACCATACTCCCGTCAGTACATTTTGCCGGTCTGAAAAGGGCCGCTGTTTTATTTAAAATCATGCGTCAGTGTATTGATTCACACCGACTTGCCCGATTAATTCCATTTTGACCGGATCCGGATGAAATAACGGGAAATCCAATTCGTTAGAATGGATCAACTAAACATCTGAGTCTATGACATCCCGATTAATCAAAAAATCCACCGGCATTCTTGCTTTTTCCGCTTTGCTGTGCACAGCAGCCTGTAAAAAAGACATCAGCAAAGCTTCCCAGGATGCCCCGGCAGCCACGCTTTCCGATTCTTCCACCGTAGCAGATAATGCGTATAACGATGTACTCGTGAATGCATTTTTTGGTTTTTCCGACCAGTTAAACACTGCTTCCGGCCAATCCCATGCGGGAGGAACAACAACCAACTCCGCGAATGCGGTGAATACGGTACAACCACTCAGTTGCGCTGCTTATACTTTGGTAACCGCCCAGGGCGGTGGCTATCCGAAAACGCTGACGCTTGACTTTGGACCGAATGGTTGTTCCGGCAGCTTTGACGGGCTGATGCGCAAAGGGAAAATCATTTATATTTTTTCCGGATCATTACTCGAACCCGGCACAACCGTTTCGGCTACTTTCGACCAGTATTATGTAAATGGTTATGGCCTGCAGGGTGCCTGTTCCATTACCAACACCAGCACAATAAATGGTTTTGGCTTTACGCTGCAGACCACCAATGGCATTTTTACCTTTCCTGACCTGACCAATTTTCATTACAGCGGCAATAAGGTAATTACCATGACGGCAGGAAGTAATACCCCCTATGATTTGTCAGATGATGTGTACGCCATTACCGGTAACAGTAATTTTTCGGCATCCGATGGCAGCAGCCTGGTTAGCACCGTCAGCACCCCGCTGACCAAAGCATTCACCTGTCCTTATATCAGTGCGGGTGTGATTTCTTTCACCTATAATCAGGATACGAAAGGAACCATTGATTTCGGAGATGGCACCTGCGATCATACGGCCACCCTGGTGGTTGGTAGTATAACCCGCGAATTCAACCTGAGATGATATTTTCCGGATAATAAAAAAAGGGATGTGGGTTGACCGCATCCCTTTTTTTATTATATAAACCGGTTTATTCCGTTAAACCGGAAGTAACATGTTCCTGCAATGCTTCCAGTTTCTTTTTGCTGTACGTCCGCCGGGAAATCACGACAAACAGCACAGGTACGATAAAAATGGCCAGGGAAGTGGCGGCAATCATGCCACCCAATACGGTCCATCCAATGGTATTCCGGGCAACGGAACTGGCTCCGGTAGCCAGGGCCAGCGGCAGCACGCCGAGAATAAAGGCGATGGATGTCATCAGGATCGGCCGCAGGCGAAGCTGCACGGCTGCCAGGGTTGCTTCCACGATGTCAATTCCGCGATCCACCCGTTCTTTGGCAAACTCGACAATGAGGATTGCATTTTTTGCCGAAAGACCGATCAAAGTGATCAAACCGATCTGGGCGTATACATTATTCGTTAGCCTGGGTATCAGGGTAAGTGCGAGAATGGCGCCGAAGACCCCGATCGGAACGGCCAGCAGTACAGAAAAAGGGACTGCCCAGCTTTCATACAAGGCGGCCAGAAAAAGGAATACAAAAGCGATGGACAGGGCAAAGATATAAATGGCGCTGGATCCTGATTTGAGTTCCTGCAGGCTGAGCCCTGAAAATTCATAACCATATCCTTCCGGCAAAACCCTGTCCGCCGTACGTTGCAGGGCCTCGATGGCCTGACCACTGCTGAATCCCTGTTTGGCATTGCCATCCACCTCGGCACTCCGGTATATATTAAAGTGAGAAATGAGGGGTGCGCTTTCGGTAACTTTATAAGTTACTACCGTGCCTAAGGGAATCATTTCACCGGCGCTGTTCTTTACATAATACTGATCGATGTTTTTAATGTCCTTTCGAAAAGCGGTGTCTGCCTGTGCCACCACATAAAAATTCCTTCCGTAAATAGTGAGCTGGTTGATGTATGTGCTGCCCATATACATCTGCATGGTATTATACACATCAGCCAGATTGAGACCTAGTTTTTTGCACTTGTCCCTGTCCACCACCACTTCATATCCGGGCGTATGGGCACTGAAAAAGGTAAAGGCTCCGGCGATCTCCGGCTGCTTGTTGGCTTCAGCCACAAAGTTGTTGACCACTTTCTCAAAGGTGTTGATGGAATCATTGGATTGCCTTTGTTCGATCTGAATGCTAAAACCTCCGGCATTACCCAGGCCGGGAATGGCAGGTGGAGGAATAACAACAATTTTGGCTTCTTTAAGAACAGCAAAACGTTTGTTCAGTTCGGCGATCACGCCCATCAACTGTTCACTTTTCTTTTCTCTTTGATCCCATGGTTTCAGCTGCATGAAAATGGTTCCGCTATTGGATTTTGATCCTCCCGTCAAAACATTCAGACCACCCAGGGCAGCGACATGAAAAACGCCCGGAACCTGCTGGGCAATTTCCATCAGACTATCCAGAACAACCAAAGACCTGCTGGTGGAACCCGCTTCGGGAATTTCATAGGAAACATACACACGTCCTTCATCTTCCGTTGGAATAAATCCCGTGGGTTTACTCTTGAATAGC
>DASRLM010000421.1:0-15331 GCA_035648455.1 Puia sp.
ACGCTATGAAGTTCCGCGAATGGGTATTACTTTCGTGTCAGGATACAGCAGTATTCAATTAATCATACCCCTTTTCAACATTTCCGCGATCAGCATTGTTATTAGCTTGATTTGTACCCGACAAAGACATTTGTCACAATAATTTATTATTCATTATGAGGCAACTTAAAATTGCAACGCAGATTACCAACCGCGACTCGCAGGCGGTAGAAAAGTATTTACAGGAAATTTCAAAGATCTCCATGATCACTCCTGAAGAGGAAACCATTCTGGCTCAACGGATTAAGATGGGAGATCAGAAGGCGCTGGATAAATTGGCCCAGTCCAACCTGCGTTTTGTGGTGTCCGTGGCAAAACAGTATCAGCACCAGGGACTTTCCCTGAGTGACCTCATCAATGAAGGCAACCTGGGCCTGATCAAGGCTGCCCAGCGTTTTGATGAAACCAAGGGGTTTAAATTCATCTCTTATGCCGTTTGGTGGATCCGTCAGTCCATCCTGCAGGCCCTGGCTGAACAGGGACGTCTTGTCCGCCTGCCGCAGAACAAGATTGGCACTTATAATAAGGCCAACAAGGCCTATATGGCTTTTGAACAAGAGCACGAACGCGAACCCAGCACCGAGGAACTCGCCGAACTCCTGGAAATGAGCGAAACTGAAATCAATAATATTTTCCAGAGCAATACCCGTCACAGCTCCCTGGACGCACCCGTTCACGAAGCAGAAGACGTAGCCATGGGCGACCTCCTGGAAGGCGGGAATGATACGGATGACGATGTGATGAAGGATTCCCTGCGGGCAGAGATCCGCCGGGTACTGAAATCACTGAGTCCCCGCGAAGCTGAAATTGTGAATGCCTATTTCGGCCTGGATGGTGAAAATGGGGTGACCATTGAACAGATCGGACAGAAATATGACCTCACCAAGGAAAGAATACGCCAGATCAAGGAAAGGGCCATCAAACGCCTGCAGAAAGCACGTTACAGCAGTGCCCTCAAGGCTTATCTCGGTTAATTCAAATCTTTTATACATAATTTAAGTCCCGGCCTCCGGGACTTTTTTTATTTTCATTCCGTTTACATTTGCGTTATGCTGAGGCTTTCTTTCTTTATCCTGGTTCTGCTGATTGTCTTTTCCTCCTGTGAAAAGAACATTTCCATCAAATTGCAGCCGTCCAGTACGGACCTGGTGGTGGACGCTTCCATCGAAAACGGACAGTTCCCGGTTATATATCTTTCCACCAGCATTTCTTATTTCAGTCAGATTAATGCGGCGGTTCTTGCCAAATCCTTTGTTCACCTGGCAAAAGTAAGCATGTCCAACGGCACCATCACGGCCCGGTTGAAAGAAGACAGCCTGCTGAGTGACAGCACGGGCATGATGATCTATTACTATTCTTTCCGGGCCGGAGATACCAGCCAGAAATTTGTGGGTTCACCGGGCCATCGGTATGACCTGGAAATTACCGTGGACAACAAAACGTACACGGCAAGCACAACCATTCCTGAAATGACTAAACGAATCGACAGTTTATGGTGGGTACCGGCGCGCGAAAGCGAAGATTCCAACCAGGTGGTTGTAAAAGCGCGGATCGTGGATCCTCCGGGCTTCGGCGATTATACCCGGTATTATACCAGTGTGAATTACGGACCCTTTTATCCCGGCCTGCAATCTGTTTTTGACGATCAGATTACCGACGGAACCGTTTACACGGTGGATGTGGACCGGGGTGTGGACAGGAACCTGACCATTGATTTCGACGATTATTCCTTTTTTAACAAAGGAGACACCGTTCAGGTGAAACTGGCTAACATAGACAAGGCGACCTACGATTTCTGGCGAACGATGGAATACAATTACCAAAGCATCGGGAATCCATTTTCTTCACCCATTCAGGTGTTATCCAATATTTCCAACGGCGCGCTGGGATATTTCGGGGGATATGCGGCGCAGTACACGAGTTTGATAATTCAATAGAAAGTTTGTTGACGGATGACCGTTGACCGAATTCAACTTTTACAATTAATTTTGTCAACTTAATTAACCGGGGATTGCATCAACATTATGGAAAATAAATCATCAGAGAGAGTTCACTGCTTGATCATCGGATCGGGACCGGCAGGTTATTCTGCCGCCATTTATACGGCGCGTGCCAACCTGAAACCCGTATTGTATCAGGGCATACAGCCTGGCGGTCAGTTGACCATCACCACCGAAGTGGAAAATTATCCGGGATACCCGCAAGGGGTGCAGGGACCCGAAATGATGGTTGAATTTGAAAAACAGGCCGTCCGCATGGGGGCTGATATCCGTTTTGGCCTGGCCACCAAAGTGGATTTTTCAAAACAACCTTTTAAAGTATGGATCGATGAGGAGAAACTGATCGAAGCGGATTCGGTGATCATTGCTACCGGTGCTTCCGCCAAATGGCTCGGCCTGGAAAGTGAGCAAAGGCTCAACGGTTACGGTGTAAGTGCCTGTGCAGTCTGTGACGGATTTTTTTTTAAAGGAAAAGAAGTGGCCATTACCGGAGCCGGGGATACCGCTGCGGAAGAGGCCCTGTATCTTTCAAAACTTTCTCCCAAAGTGCACATGTTCATTCGCCGCGATGCGATGCGTGCGTCCCAGATCATGCAGCAACGCGTGAAAGAGACTCCGAATATCCAGTTATACTGGAATACACAGGTGGCAGAAGTGCTGGGCGATACTCATGTTCACGGCGTGAAAGTGAAGGATATTAATAACGGAACGGAACAGGACATTGCCGTAAAAGGATTTTTTGTGGCCATCGGGCATGAACCGAACTCGGCCATTTTCAAGGGCTGGCTGAATATGGATGAAACCGGTTATATCCAGACCATTCCCGGCACTTCAAAAACCAATATCGAAGGCATATTTGCCGCTGGCGATGTGCAGGACCGGGTTTACCGGCAGGCTGTAACCGCTGCAGGCAGCGGATGTATGGCCGCACTGGATGCGGAAAGATATCTTTCCATGAAACCCAAAATCAACTGAATCCATGTTAACCATTGAACTGCAGAACCTGATCTTTCATGCGCAGCATGGCGTCTACGCAGAAGAAAGAAAGGTGATGAATACCTTTGAAGTGAATCTCAGCGTGTCTTTTCCCGAAAAGGAATCTGCATTCGAAAGTACAGAAGATACCATCAGTTATGTTAATTTGTATGCGATTGTGAAACAAAAGGTTCTCAACCCCGTTTTTCTTTTGGAGAAGATCTGCCAGGATATTATCTTAATGATTAAATTTCATTATCCGGCTGTTTATGAAATCAGGATCAGCATTTATAAACTTCAGGCTCCCATAGAAAATTTTCTCGGGAAAGCAGGGGTAACGATGCACCGGGTGTTTAAGGAATAATGTATGATTCGAATCTTTTCTTTTTTACTGTTTTTTGCCCTTCCTTCTATTTTACGATCACAGGACCTGAATCCCTTATTAAAAGAGGCCCGGCAGCAGGAGTCTTCCTTTCATGAAAATGAGGCTTTTCTGAAATATGCTGAAATGCTCAGGATCCAGCCCAACAACCTGATCGCCCTGTGCAAATGCAGTGAACTGTCCAGCCGGATCGGCGCCAGGCAAACAGGAAAAGATAAGATGCAGCAATATTTTATTGCCGCAAAAAATTATGCTTCAGCCGCACTCCGCGTGGATCCCAATTCCTCAGATGCCAATTTCGTGATGTCGCTTGCCCTCGGAAGACTATCCCTTATTGCCGGAACAAGGGAAAGAATTGTACTAGCCAGGGACATCAAAAAATATGCGGAAATTTCAATCCGGCTGAATCCGGCCAATTTCAAACCCTATCATGTATTGGGAAAATGGAACTTTGAGGTGAGTAACATGAACATGGCGGAAAAGGCCATTGCCAAACTGATTTACGGGGGACTTCCTGCAGCCAGTTTAAAACAGTCGATATATTATTTTGAAAAAAGCAGTACCCTCAACCCGGCGTTCCTGCTCAATTACCTGGAACTCGCCCGGGCCTATCATCGGGATAATAAAAAGGAAAAAGCGGTGGAAGAACTCCATAGCGTACTCACTCTCCCCAGCATGATTTATGATGACACCCGGGTTAAAGCCACGGCCAGGGATTTACTCAAAGACTGGCAATAAAACGGTTACCCTCAAATCCGGTCCGGTCTTTCCGGCTGGTAATTCAGTCGTATAATTGTAGTATTATTGCCCTCCGTTTATGCTAATCAGACCAGATTTTGACATTCACAATGCCGATCCGGCAGCAGAGGATCCTGAGCAATGCCGCCTCCTGATTGAGGTGGGCGCCAGTTCCCTGATTTATGTGCTCCTCAATGTACGGGGTATGCGGCCTGTAGCCATAAAAGTGTTTCAATGGAATACGCAAAAAAACGGTTCCCCGGATGAAGTGGCCAGAGGCATCATTGAAAAGGACCAGATCCTGTCCGGATTTCCCGCCAATGAGGTATTTCTGGTGTATAATTTTCCGGAATCCAATCTGGTGCCCGAAAAATATTTTTCAGACGACAGCTGCCGGCCGGTCACCAGCCTGATTTACGGGGACCTCAACAAGGACCTGGTCCTGGATGAAAAAGTACCCTGGTTTGAATTCCACAATGTATACCGTGTTCCGGTAAACCTCCATTATCTGATGCAGGATAAATTTCCAAATGCGCGATGCTGGCATTTTTACAGCCTTCAGCTGAAATGCTTTAAAATGTTTACGGCCAGAGAAGAACCTTTATTTCTGAAGGTTTTCTTCTATGCCGATCAGATCAAGGTCATGGTCTGCAAGGCCGGCCAGTTGCAACTGATTCAGCATTTTCCCTATCTGGATGCCAAGGACGTTCTGTTTAACCTGCTGAATTGTTGTCATCAGCTGGGCATGAACCGGGATCAGATCATGGTTGAGCTCTCGGGCATGATCGAAAAAAAATCCGCCCTCTTCGAGGAACTGGAACAGTATTTTTTAAATATCCGTTTCGACAGTATGGAAGACAGCATCCGGATCTCGGATGAACTGCTGCAATATCCCCATCATTTTTTCTCCTCCCTGCTGAAAATGACGATATGCGTATAATCGGCGGAGCGTTGGGAGGACGAAAAATAAATCCACCGGCCAGGATGCCGCTTACCCGCCCCACGACGGACATTGCCAAGGAAGGCCTGTTTAACATCATCCAGTCCAACCGCGGAATAGAAGGTATGAAAACCCTCGACCTGTTTGGAGGCACCGGCAGCATCAGTTTTGAACTGGCTTCCCGCGGCGCCGGAGATCTCAGCATAGTGGAAAAAAATCAGGCGATGGAAATGTTCATCAGGGAAACGGCTGAAAAACTGGGATTGACCAACCTGAGGGTATTCCGTTCAGATGTTTTCCGGTTCCTGAAAACAACCGGGGATCAGTACGATTTTATTTTTGCCGGTCCGCCCTATGCCCTGGATACCATCGACCGGATCCCGGAGATCATCGTACAGAAAAACCTGCTAAAGAAAAATGGCTGGTTCGTACTGGAACATACCCCCAGGAACCACTATGAAAATTATCCTTTGTTCGCCGCGGAACGTCATTACGGAACCACATTTTTTTCCATCTTCATCAATAAGCTTTAATGCAACCCTTGTTTATCAGCGGCATCGGTACGGGCATCGGCAAAACCTTTATCAGTGCGGTGCTCACGGAAATACTGCGGGCAGACTACTGGAAACCGGTCCAGGCTGGTTTGGAAGGCGGTACTGATGCACAAACCATCAGGTCCCTCATCAGCAACAGCCAATCGGTCATTCATCCGGAAACCTACCGGCTGAAAAAGCCCGCTTCTCCGCACATCGCTGCCCGGGAAGAAAACATCCGCCTGGATACCGGCAACATAGTGCGTGCAGGTGACCGGCTGAAAACCAACCGGCCGCTGATCATTGAAGGAGCAGGCGGCCTGCTGGTTCCGCTCAATGAATCCGAATTTGTGATCGACCTGGTCGAAAAACTGGATGCGAAGCTGATCCTGGTCAGCCGCAATTATCTGGGCAGTATAAACCATTCCCTGCTCACTGCAGCCGTGTGCCGGCAGCGTGGCCTTTCCGTTGCCGGCTGGGTTTTTAACGATCAGTTTATGGATTACGAAACGGAAATCGTTTCATGGACGGGTTTTCCTGCCCTTTTCTCGGTTCCTTTCCTTCAACCTGTTTCCCGCGACACCGTTTCCCGGGAAGCCGGTCGCCATGGAGATAAGATCAGAAAGCTCTTTTTGGAAGACCCTGTCCATGCCCGGGAATGAGTTATCTTTGCAGGTCGTTATGATCAATCTGAATTATCCCTTATTAAAACCGGTCAGAATACTGCTGTTGCCCTTTTCGCTGATCTATGGCCTGATCGTCTATATCCGGAACTGGCTATTCGATGTAAAATTCTTTCAGTCCGCTTCTTTCAATCTGCCACTCATCTGTATAGGGAATCTATCCGTGGGGGGTACGGGTAAATCACCCATGGTGGAATTCCTCATTGAAAACCTGAAGGACCGTTTTAACGTGGCCATCCTCAGCCGCGGGTACAAGCGGAGGACCAGGGGATATGCGCTCGCCACCGGCATTACCAATGCCCTGGAGATCGGGGACGAACCCATGCAGTTCTTCAATAAATATCCTGAAGTAACGATAGCGGTAGGGGAGGAAAGGATCGTGGCCATACCGCAGTTGTTGCATGACAGGCCGGACACGCAGGTGATCATTCTCGACGATGCGTTTCAACACCGGTATGTGAAAGCGGGGTATAACATCCTGCTTACGGATGTGAATAATTTATTCACGCGGGACTGGTTCCTGCCGACGGGCGATCTGCGGGATCAGAAAAAAAGTTATCTCCGCGCCAACCTGATCGTGGTGACCAAGTGCCCGCCGGACCTTTCCCTGGCGGAAAAGCACCGCCTGATCAGGGAAATCAATCCGGCACCCTATCAGCAACTGTTCTTTTCGGCCATCCGGTACGGGGAACCATACCAGATCATACGTAAAGACATTTACATGCCGCAGGCGGAAACGGAAGTGCTGCTGATCACCGGCATTGCCAATCCCGGCCCGCTAAAAAAACACCTGGAGGAAACTTTCAGGGAATACGACGAATTGGCTTACAGCGACCATCATATTTTCAGCATCGATGATCTGAACTATATCCTGAAACGGTTTAACCAGATGCCATCGCAACAAAAAATCATGCTGACCACGGAAAAAGATGCCGTCCGACTGCTTAAATTCTCTCATCAGTTGCAGGAACTTCCACTTTATGTGATACCGATCACACCGGTATTTTTATTTCATGAAGAAAATGAGTTTACCCGCTTAATAACTACATTCATTCAGGACTTTCCTGATCAAGCTTAAACATCTATGGGTCATAAACATCCCGATAAAAAAAAGAAAAAACCAGCAGGCCAGCTGTATAAAGGCACACTGGAAGTAACCCGGTCCGGAATGGGTTTTGTTATTTCGGAAACTTTCGGTCAGGATGTGCTCGTACGTCCGAACGATTTCAATACCGCCATGCATGGCGATACTGTGCTGGTTAAAATCACCAGGGGACAGGCAGGAAGCGGCCGGGTGCAGGGAGAAGTGGAAGCGGTGACCGAAAGAAAGCAGACGGATTTTCCGGGTCATATTGAAATGGGCGATGGATTTGCCTTTTTTATCGGGGAAACAGCCCGTCCCATGCCCGACGTCTATATATCCCGCGCAAAACTCAATGGGGCGGTGGACAAGGACCGGGTGATCGTGCGCATCACCGATTGGAGCAAAAATAAAAAACCGCAAGGCGAAGTGGTGCAGGTACTGGATGAATCGGATGAGAACGACCGGGTGATGAAAGAAATCCTGATTGAAAACGGGTTCCCGATCGTTTTTCCGGAAGACGTTTTGCTGGCATCGGAAAAACTGCCGCACAGCATTCCAAACGAAGAAATTGCGAAGCGAAAGGATTTCAGGGAAGTGCGCACATTCACCATCGATCCGGCTGATGCCAAGGATTTTGATGATGCCATTTCTTTCCGGGTGATCAAAGAAGACCTGTTTGAAATAGGGGTTCACATTGCCGACGTGAGCCATTACGTGGAAACAGGCAGCGTGCTGGATGATGAAGCTTACCAGCGGGCAACATCTGTATATCTGCCGGACCGGGTGAATCCCATGCTGCCGGAAAGGATATCCAATGAGCTCTGTTCCCTCAGACCCAATGAGGATAAACTGACATTCTCAGCGGTGTTCACCATTACCTCCAGGGCGGAAGTGAAAGATTACTGGCTGGGAAGAACGGTTATCCACTCTGACCAGCGTTTTGCCTATGAAGACGTTCAGGAAATCATTGAAAAACAGGAAGGGAAATACAAAGAAGAGGTTTTGATTCTCCACGACCTTGCCCAGCGATTCCGGAAGCAACGGATCAAAAAAGGGGCGATTAATTTTTCTTCCGTGGAAGTGCGGTTTAAACTGGATGAAAAAGGTAAACCCGTTGGCATCACCATTAAAGAAAGTAAGGAATCCCATCAGCTGATTGAAGAATTCATGCTGCTGGCCAACAGGACCGTGGCCTCCCATGTGTCCAAAATAAAATTCAAAAAGAAACCGGTGCCATTTCCTTACCGCATACACGATACGCCGGATAAAGAGAAACTGGCGCCATTCGTATTATTCGCAAAAAAATACGGACACCATTTTGATACCAAAACGCCGGAGGGCATAGCCGCTTCCTTTAACCTGATGCTGCACGACGTGCGGGGAAAGCCAGAACAGCATGTGCTGGAGCAACTGGGCATCCGCACCATGTCCAAAGCCGTATATGCTACGGAAAATATCGGGCACTACGGGCTCGGATTCAGTAACTATTGTCATTTTACTTCTCCCATCCGCCGTTATCCGGATGTGCTTACACACCGGATATTGCAGGAAGTGCTGGACGAACATATCCAGGTTCACCAAAAACTTGATGATCAGTGTAAATATTGCAGCGAAAGGGAAAGGGCCGCAATGGACAGCGAAAGGTCCGCCAACAAATACAAACAGGTGGAATTCATGAAAGAATTCGTCGGCGATGAATTTGATGGTGTAATCAGCGGGGTGGCTGCTTTTGGCTTCTGGGTGGAAACCGTGGAACATAAATGTGAAGGACTGGTCAGCATCAATAGCCTGATGGAATATGATGATTTCCGGCTCATAGAATCAGATTACGCCCTGGTTGGCCGCCGCAGCGGAAGAAGCTTCCGTATGGGGGACAAGGTGAGGATCAAAGTGGTTTCTGCAAACCTGGCCAAGCGGCAACTGGATTATGAATGGGTGCTGTCATCTTCCAAATCCTAATGCCCATTGTGGAAAATCATGAAAAGATTCCAGGAATTATCACATGCATTTTTAAAATATTTCGATACGGACCATTTTCCGCGTCAGCCAGCGGGGCTTTATGACGCCGCGTCTTACATGCTGGAGGCGGGCGGTAAAAGGGTGCGGCCGGTGCTTTGCTTGATGGGGAATGAATTGTTCACAGACATTCATGCCGATGCCTGGAAAACAGCAACGGCCATTGAGCTGTTCCACAATTTCACGCTGATTCACGACGACATCATGGATAAAGCGCCCCTGCGGCGGGGGAATGCCACGGTGCATGCCAGATACAACGAATCTTCCGCCCTGCTTGCCGGGGATGTGATGCTGCTGAAAGCCTACGAATATCTGAATGCAACCGGATCCCGGCATGCGCAGATGCTGATCGGCCAGTTGAACGAAGTGGGTCGCCAGGTATGTGAGGGCCAGCAGATGGATATGGATTTTGAAAATAATCCATCCGTTACACTGACCGGTTACCTGCACATGATTGAGCTGAAAACGGCCGTGCTGCTGGCAGCCAGCCTGCGCATGGGGGCCATTATTGCCGGAGCCGGGGAGGAGGATCAGAAAAATCTGTACGCCTTCGGGAAGAACCTTGGCCTTGCTTTTCAGGTGCAGGACGACTGGCTGGATGCATTTGGAGATCCTGAAAAATTCGGCAAAAAGACCGGTGGGGACATCATCCGGAATAAAAAAACATTCCTGCTCGTAAAGGCGCTGGAATCCGGCCATGCACAACAGAAAAAGGAAATCCTGCAATTGCTGGACTATTCCGGGCCGGATAAAGTGGAAGAAATGCTGCAGCTTTTCAGGGCATGTGCCGTTGACGCGGCGGCCCAAACCGCACAACAACATTATTTTGATCAGGCCATGGTGGATCTTGAGCGGATCCGCATTGATTCCGGAAGAAAAATACCCTTGCACGAAATGGCCGTTTATTTAATGCAGCGGAATACCTGACGAATCGCTTAAACGCGGTAAGTAACTCCCTCTATGGCTACATCAGTATTGGGGAAGATTAACCTTGCCTCCTGTTCAAAATCATCCAGCTTTTCGTATTTGGAGCTGAAATGACCGATCAGCAGCCTCTTTACTCCTGCCTGAAGGGCGATGGAGGCCGCCTGTGCCGTGGTACAATGGAACCTTTTGGATGCCCGTTCTTCCAGATCCTTCAGATAGGTGGTTTCATGATACAAAAGATCCACAGCTTTTACTTTTTCGGCGATCACCGGATTGTAGGCAGTATCTGCCGAATAGGCATAAGATTTGGGTTTCGGAGCCTCATCCGTAACCAGTGCATTCGCGATCACCGTACCGTTGCGGGCCTCGTAATCTTCACCCCATTTCAGGCGATCGAAAAAGGAAGCGGGTATATCATATTCCCTGGCTTTCACGGGATTCAGTTTACGAAGCGGTTTCACCTGTCTGAAAATAAACCCCCAGCATTCAATGCGGTGAAACACCCGGAAACAGCTTACTTCAAAATGGCTGCTTCTCACCAGCGTACCTTCCTGTTGCAACGGATGGAAGATCAGGTTATAGGGAAGTTTGGTATCGGCCACTTTCAGTTGCAGATCGAAGATCTCTTTAAGAGGAACCGGTGCGTAAAGGTTCAGGTCCTGCTGACGGCCCAGCAGGCCCATGCTGGTGAGCAGCCCGATCAGCCCGAAATAATGGTCCCCGTGAAGATGGGAGATAAAAATGTGGTTGATCCGGCTGCGGCGGATCTTGTATTTGCTCATCTGCATTTGTGTACCCTCACCGCAATCCACCAGGAAAAGCTGGTCTTCCATGGTAATTACCTGCGCCGTCGGATGCCGGTCGAAAGCCGGAATAGCCGAATTATTTCCTAGAATGGTTACCGCCAGCACGAATAGAATTTAAGGTATGATCACGGGGACAGATTCCGGATGGGGAAGCTGCCAGACAGGAAAAATAATACAAATAGTAATAGGAACGGAATTCGGTCGTTTCCATTGTATCCGGGAGACAACCGATTGAACAAATGCTGCAGAGGATTGTAGGTAGGCAGAAGCAGGATTCCTAATCCATCATTTCTCGTTCGATTTCTTCCAGATAAACGATGTCCGAGGCTTCGCTGAAAGTGGGTGTGATCTGCAGGGGCTCAAATTGTTCATCCAGATCAAAGCATTTTTTCACGGCGGGCCGGAGATCGCATAAAACAAAGGTCGCGCCGTTTTCGTAAAAGCGGTTCCGGATCAGGAGAAGCTCCCGGGCAGCAGCAGAATCTATCTTTTGAATGTCTTTCATAATGATGACCAGGTTTTTTATGTCATCTTGCAGAAAGAACGTTAACCGATTCCGGAGATCTTCTGTCATATTAGCAGCAAGTTCCGTTTCATGGATGGTAATGGCATGGAATTTCCCGTTGGTACTAATTTTGACATTCATATTCACCGGTATTGTTAACAGACGTTAATAAACCATGCAAAACAGGAATCAAAAATATTCGTTATTATTGTATAAAGCACAATTACTTAAAAATGGATAATAATTTTTCGGCCCAGGTTAAAGAGATTATTTCGTTCAGCAGGGAGGAAGCCTTAAGGTTGGGAAACGACTTTATCGGTACGGAACATTTGCTTCTGGGACTGATCAGGGAAGGTGACAATACGGCCGTCCGCATCCTGAAAAGCTTCAATGTGGATCTTTATGAACTGCGCAAGGAAGTGGAGCTTGCCGTAAAAGATAAAACAGGTAAGAATATTGCCAACATCAACAGCCTGCCCCTGACCAAGCAGGCTGAAAAAGTGATCCGGGTAACGGTGCTCGAGGCGAAAGCCTTAAAGAGTCCCACCGTTGAAACGGAACACCTGATGCTCTCCATTCTCAAGAATAAGGAAAACATTGCAACACAGATACTAAATCAATTCGACGTGGATTACGATTTATTCAGAAATGAACTGGGTGTTGTTAAAAGTAATGATACCCGCAGCGAATATGCTGAAGAAAACGATGATGATTTTGATGATGAAAAAAAGTATGCACAGCAGAAGGCGCGACCTGCCGGAAATGCCAAAAGTAAAACGCCCGTGCTCGATAATTTCGGCCGGGACATTACGCGGCTGGCGGAAATGAACTCGCTGGATCCCATCGTGGGCAGGGAAGAGGAAATCGAAAGGGTTTCCCAGATTCTGTCCAGGCGTAAAAAGAATAACCCGATCCTGATCGGTGAACCGGGCGTGGGTAAAACAGCCATCGTGGAAGGACTGGCCCTTCGCATCGTGCAACGGAAGGTTTCCCGCGTATTGTTCGACAAACGCGTGATTTCCCTTGACCTCGCTGCGCTGGTGGCAGGTACCAAATACAGGGGTCAGTTCGAAGAACGCATGAAAGCGATCATGAATGAACTGGAGAAAAACCGCGATGTCATCCTGTTCATTGATGAAATCCATACTATTGTCGGGGCAGGCGGCGCTTCCGGATCCCTGGATGCTTCGAATATATTCAAACCGGCCCTGGCGCGGGGAGAACTGCAATGTATCGGCGCATCCACCCTGGATGAATACAGGATGTATATTGAAAAAGATGGTGCCCTCGACCGCCGGTTCCAGAAAGTGATGATTGATCCGCCCAGCGTGGATGAAACCATTCAGATCCTGGTTAACATCAAATCCAAATATGAAGATTACCACAACGTGACCTATTCCGAAGAAGCCATCGAAGCCTGTGTAAGGCTGAGTGACCGGTATATGACGGATCGGCTGCTGCCGGATAAGGCCATTGACGTGCTGGATGAAGTGGGCGCCCGGGTGCATCTGAAAAACATCAACGTTCCGCAGAACATCGTGGAATTTGAAAAGAAAATCGAAGACGTTAAAAACGAAAAGAATAAAGTAGTCAAGAGCCAGAAATTCGAAGAAGCGGCTTCCCTGCGTGATGCGGAAAAACGCCTGCAGGAAGAATTGGAAAAAGCAAAAGCAGAATGGGAAGAGGAAAGTAAACACAAGCGGTATCCGATCGATGAAGATAATATCGCAGAAGTGGTGAGCATGATGACCGGCATTCCGGTAAAAAGAATGGTGCAGGCCGAAAGCGAGAAACTCAGGAACATGTCGGTGGACATGGCGGATATGGTCGTGGGACAAACCGAAGCCATTCAGAAAGTGGTGAAAGCCATACAGCGGAACCGGGTTGGCCTGAAGGATCCCAGGAAGCCCGTTGGTACATTTATTTTCCTGGGCCCCACCGGCGTAGGAAAAACGGAACTTGCCCGCGCACTGGCACGCTACATGTTCGATTCGGAAGATACGCTGGTAAGGATAGATATGAGTGAATACATGGAAAAATTCACCGTGAGCCGGTTGATCGGCGCCCCTCCCGGATATGTGGGCTATGAGGAAGGCGGCCAGCTTACGGAAAAAGTAAGAAGAAAACCTTATTCCGTGATCCTGCTGGATGAAATTGAAAAAGCACATCCGGATATCTACAATATATTGTTGCAGGTACTGGATGATGGTCAGCTTACGGATGGTTTGGGCAGAAAAGTGGATTTTAAAAATACCCTGATCATCATGACCTCCAACATCGGTGCAAGGCAGCTGAAGGATTTTGGCGACGGAGTGGGTTTTGCCACATCCGCCAGAACGGCCAACGCGGATGAAAATAATAAACAGGTAATTGAAAAAGCGTTGAAGCGTACATTCAGTCCCGAGTTCCTCAACCGGGTGGATGATATAGTGATTTTTAATTCACTGACCAGGGAGAACATCTTCAACATCATCGACATCCTGATGAAGGGCGTGATGAAAAGACTGGTTCAGCTTGGCTTCAGCCTTGAACTTACAGAAGAAGCCAAGAGCTTCCTGGCTGATAAGGGGTACGACGTGCAGTTTGGCGCCAGACCACTTCACCGGGCCATTCAGAAATACCTGGAAGACCCGCTGGCTGAAGAGATATTGAACATGAATATCAAGACCGGAGATATTATGATCGCCGTTCTGGATAAGGAGTTGGGTAAGATTAAATTCACTTTAAAAGAAAAAGAGAAGGAAGCTTCTGAAGTATAAGAGGCAGCATGTATACCCTGTTTAATTGCCACGGCGCGCGGAAAATTTCCGTGTTTCCGTGGCAATTCATTTATTTGCAGCTTGGAAAAGCAACTCATGGCTGAAAAAAAAATTATCATAACCATTGATGGATGGTCATCCTGCGGAAAGAGCACGCTGGCCAGGCAACTCGCGAAAAAGCTGAAGTACAGATATATCGACAGCGGAGCCATGTACCGTGCCATCACCCTTTATTTTTTGCGCAATCATGTGGACTGGACCCGGAAAGAAGCTGTGATTCAGGCGCTGAAAGAGATCACTTTGGAATTCACTCCAAATGAAATTTCCGGAGCGACGGAAATTATATTGAACGGTGAGCATGTGGAATATCTGGTCAGGGACATGGTGGTGGCAGAAAAGGTGAGTGAAGTGGCTGCGATCAGGGAAGTGCGCGAATTTGCTGTTAAACAGCAACAGAAACTCGGAAAACAAAGAGGCCTGGTGATGGATGGCCGGGATATCGGGACGGTTGTTTTTCCGAATGCTGAACTGAAGATTTTTATGACGGCCGACAATGCGGTCAGAGTGGAAAGGAGGTTTCGGGAACTCTATGCTAAAAACCCGAATGTGGGTATTGATGAAGTAAAAAGCAACCTGGAAATGCGGGACTATATAGATTCCCACCGCGATATCAGTCCCCTGCGCAAGGCGGACGATGCCCTGGTGCTGGATAATTCCAATTTGGACCAGGACCAGCAGTTTAAGATGGCTATGAGGTGGGTAAAGGACCGGGTAAAAGTCTGAACTATCCGGTGACTTCCCTAAAAATATTGTTTTAAAAAGGCAAATATTTTTCAGCTCCGGATTCTCCAAAAATTTATGCGCTGACGCTTCCGGATAAACATTCCTGATTAAATTTCTCCGATTTTTCAAAGCATCCTCTTCCAGGTTGGATCTTCCATAAT
>DASRLM010000422.1:0-9366 GCA_035648455.1 Puia sp.
CCATCGGAGAGTGCAAATAAGGTGAAGTCTCTGCCCACACCTACATTTTTTCCGGGATGATAAACGGTGCCGCGCTGACGGATGAGTATGTTGCCGGCAATGGCTGCCTGGCCACCAAAAATTTTAACACCGAGTCTTTTACTCTGCGAATCACGGCCGTTCTTTACACTGCCCTCGCCTTTTTTGTGTGCCATCGTCTATGAATTTGAAAATTTGAAAATTTGAAAATTTGAAAATGCTTTGCCGTCGAAGCTTTTTTCAACCACCGGAACGTCAGCGCGGGTAACCGCGAAGGTGGGTGTAAATGCTTTTACGCGATTTCCGTCACTTTGATTTTGGTATAGTGGGTGCGGTGACCATGTTTCTTACGGAACCCTTTTCTCCTGTTCATCTTAAAAGAGATCACTTTATCACCCTGTACCTGACCCAGGATTTCCACCCTGATCACCTGCTTAACGTCTTTACCAACGGAGAGTTTGCCTTCTGCGCTGGACAATAACACGTTTGAAAATTCCACCTGGTCTCCGGTCTTGCCGTCGATCTGGGGAACATAAAGCGTCTGGTCTTTGCTGACCCTGAACTGGCTGCCTGCGATTTGTACAACTGCGAACATAACGATGCAATATTAGGGCTGCAAAGGTAAGGGGATTCGGGGTAATTTCGAAGGATTCGGTAAAAAAAGAGGGCGTCCAAAGCCAAAGCCGGGAGTATTGCCTTTTATTGTAGGTTTGCCGTTCAATTTGCTGCCGGGAATGAAGATAAAGTCGTTTTTAGCCAAACCCTTTGCCTCTTATATATATAGGAGTATCCGGAAAGAGATGGGAACCGCCCTGGAAGACCAGGAGAATATTCTCAAAACCCTCCTCAAAACAGGCTCAAAAACAGTTTTTGGGCGGGAGCACCATCTGGAAACGGTGAAAACCTATGAAGAATTCAAGGCTGCAGTTCCGATCCGGGACTATGAGCAGTTCAAACCCTATATCGACCTGGTTAAAGAGGGGAAACACAACGTGTTATGGAAGGGACAGCCCATCTATTTTGCCAAAACCTCCGGCACCACCAGTGGGGTAAAATACATCCCCATCTCCAGAGACTCCATTTCCAACCACATCAATACCGCCCGGAATGCCCTGCTTTGTTATATGGCGGAAACAGGTAACTCGGCTTTTGCCAACGGAAAAATGATCTTTCTGTCCGGTTCCCCCGAATTGGAAAGGATAGCCGGGATCCCGACAGGCAGGCTCAGCGGCATCGTCAACCACCATATCCCGCATTATCTGCGCACCAACCAACTGCCCAGTTATGAAACCAATTGCATTGAAGAATGGGAAACCAAACTGGATCAGATTGTAGCGGAAACAATCCGGCAGGACATGACCCTGATCAGCGGCATACCGCCCTGGATGCAGATGTATTTTGACCGGCTGACGCAGGTATCTGGTAAACAGATCAAGGACCTTTTTCCGAATTTTTCCGTGCTGGTGCATGGCGGTGTCAACTTTGAACCGTACAAAGACCGTTTGCTGGACAGCATCGGGAAATCAGTGGATACCATTGAAACCTATCCGGCATCGGAAGGATTTTTCGCGTTTCAGGACAGTCAGCAGGAAGAGGGACTCTTATTAAATACCAACAGCGGCATTTTTTTTGAATTTGTGCCCGCGGCAGAAATCTTCGACAAAGAGCCCACCCGGATATCTTTAAAAGACGTGCAGATGGGTGTTAACTATGCCCTTCTTGTAAATAATAATGCCGGACTCTGGGGATATAATATCGGCGACACGGTCCGGTTTGTTTCCGTTAGTCCTTACCGAATGGTAGTGACCGGCCGGATAAAACATTTTATTTCTGCATTTGGTGAACACGTTATCGGTGAGGAAGTAGAGTACAGTCTCATGAAAGCCGCCAAAGAAGAAGGCGTTCAGATCAATGAATTTACCGTAGCGCCTTTTATCACGCGGCAGGGGGAAGGCAAATCATTTCACGAGTGGTTTGTGGAATTTGAACAGCGGCCCGCCGATATGCTTGCATTTGCCCGGAAAGTGGACAGCAACCTGCGCGCAAAAAATATTTATTACGACGATCTGATCTCCGGAAACATTCTGCAGCCCCTGCAGATCCATCCCGTCAAAAAAAACGGGTTCATCAATTATATGAAATCCATCGGCAAACTCGGCGGACAAAATAAAGTGCCGCGGCTCAGCAACGACCGGAGTTTTGCGGAAGAACTGGAAAAATACAGGGACTGAACATTCCCCGCAAACAGGCGGAAATCGCTACTTTTAACTTTCATCCCGGAAGCATATGACGAATAACCAGCAAAAGAAAAGGATTGCCATTTTTGGTTCTACCGGGTCAGTGGGAACGCAGGCCCTGGAGGTGATTGCAGCCAATCCGGATCTGTTTTCTGCCGATGTGCTCACCGCCCAGCAAAATGCCGAACTGCTGATCAAACAGGCATTGAAATTTTTGCCCGATATCGTGGTTATCGGAGACGAATCCAAATACCTGATGGTCAAACAGGCGCTTGCCGCACAACCCATAAAAGTATTTGCAGGAGAAAAAGCATTGCTGGAAGTGGCTGCCATGGATTCGTATGATGTGATGATGGCTGCGATCGTTGGTTTCGCAGGACTGATGCCCGCACTGAAAGCCATTGAAAACGGGAAGGCTATTGCCCTGGCCAATAAGGAAACCCTGGTAGTGGCGGGAGACATTGTGATGCGCATGGCCGTGGAAAACCGGGCGCCCATCATTCCTGTGGATTCGGAACATTCGGCTATTTTTCAATGTTTGTTGGGGGAAACCCGTAACCGGATTGAAAAGATCATACTCACGGCATCGGGCGGTCCCTTTTTGGGCAAGAAACCGAATTTCCTGGTAAACGTAAAAAGAGATCATGCGCTGCAGCATCCCAATTGGGCGATGGGCGCCAAGATCTCCATCGATTCCGCCACGCTGATGAACAAGGGACTGGAGATGATTGAAGCCAAATGGCTCTTTAATCTGCAACCGGATCAGATTAAAATTGTCATTCATCCGCAAAGCATCATTCATAGTATGGTGCAGTTTGAAGATGGCAGCATCAAGGCCCAGATGGGTCTTCCTGACATGAAATTACCCATCCAGTATGCGCTGGGATTTCCGGTGCGGCTTCCGAATAAAATGCCCAGGTATACGTTTAACAAACCGGATAAGCTGAGTTTTGAAGACCCCGATTCCAAAACATTCCGCAACCTGCAACTGGCAATAGATGCGCTGAAGAAAGGAGGCAATGCGGGATGTGTGCTGAATGCGGCCAATGAAATTGCAGTATATGCATTCCTGAAGAACCGGATCGGCTTTCTGGACATGACCGATCTCATTGAAAAAACCATTCAGAAGATACCTTTCATAGAACAACCCACGCTGGAAGATTATTTTGACAGCGATGGCGAGGCGCGTAACTTTGCGGCTTCTTTAATTAAATTGTAAAATTCACCTAAAACATTGCAGGGGCGCGTCCTGCGGCTGATCTTTGTACAATGAATACCACCCCGATGTTGCTGGCGATAGACTGGGCCAATGCAGGTGTTAAAGCCCTCCAGCTGATCCTTTCCCTGTCGCTGATCGTGATTGTGCATGAGTTTGGCCATTACCTGCCTTCCAAACTGTTTAAGTGCCGCGTTGAAAAATTCTTTTTATTTTTTGATCCCTGGTTTTCCCTGGTTAAGAAAAAAATCGGTGATACCGTGTATGGCATCGGCTGGCTGCCTCTCGGCGGCTATGTAAAGATTGCCGGAATGGTGGATGAGAGTATGGATAAGGAACAAATGAATCAGCCGGCACAACCCTGGGAATTCAGAAGCAAGCCTGCCTGGCAGCGACTGATCATTATGCTGGGCGGTGTAACCATGAACGTTATCATGGCTTTCGCGATATATGCCATGATCCTGTACACCTGGGGCGAAAAAAAGATCCCGATGTCCGGCCTCACTTATGGGGTATCCGTAACCGATAGCCTGATGTATGAAATGGGGTTCCGCGATGGCGATAAGATTTTGTCTGTGAACGGCGAACCGGTCGCTTATTTCGATGATCTTCCCAAGAAATTATTGATGGGAGAAAGGGTGGAACTGGAAAGGGATGGTGTAAAACAAACCATTGACCTGCCGGTGAACCTGCTTGGAAAACTGATAGAAAAAAGATCGGGGAGTGTAAGGGCCGGTCAGCCTTTGTTCCTTCCGCGTGTTCCGATGATCGCCGATGTGGTTCCGGATTCTTCGAATGCTTATAAATCCGGGTTGAGAAGACTGGACCGCATCGTAAAAGTGGAAGGCATCGCCACACCGTTTTTTGAAGAATATAAAAAAGCGATCAATGCGCATAAGGGACAAAACGTGGCTCTTACCATAGAGCGGAATGGAATCGTGGATACGCTGCATGCTGATGTAAACCCGGATGGAACCCTGGGCTTTTACCGGCTGGCAACAGATATGGAAACGCTGGACAGTCTCGGGCTGGTCCGGATCGAAAGAAAGCAATTCGGATTCCTCGCATCTTTCCCTGCAGGCGTACACCTGGCCGGCGAAACACTGATCTCGTATATCGATCAGTTTAAAAAAATACTCTCTCCGAAAACAGGCGCCTATAAAGGGGTTGGCGGATTCAAGGCGATGGGATCGATATTCCCCCCGATGTGGGACTGGCAATCGTTCTGGACCATCACGGCGTTTTTCTCCATTGCCCTTGCTTTTATGAACCTGTTACCAATACCTGCCCTCGATGGCGGCCACGTATTGTTCACCCTTCTGGAAATGATTACGGGCCGTAAACCCAGTCAGAAGTTGCTCGAATATGCGCAGGTGGTGGGGATGGTGCTTTTGCTCGGTCTCATGATCTATGCCAACGGCAATGATTGGTTTGGCTGGGGAAAGGGGAAATAAAGTAACGCCAAAGTTTATTATTTTTAGTGCTCATTAAATCTCCGGCTTTGAAAAAAAATTATTTTTTACTGGCGATCTCCCTGTGCCTTTTGTCAAATAATATGTTTGCGCAGCAGCCTGCACTTAACCATCCCAATACAGCCGGAGCCGGCTGGTCGGACCTCTTCGATGGCAGCCTGTCCAATGGTATTTACCAAAAAGGCATCTGGACCATTTCGGATGGCGTGATCACTGCTTCAAAAGATACCGCGCTCTGGAGCGATAAGGAGTATAATAATTTTATACTGGATCTTGAATTTAAAAATACCAAAGGAACGAACAGCGGTGTGTTTGTTCATGGCAGCAGCATGCGGGAATGGGTTGATCATTCCGTAGAAATTCAGATTGCGGATGATTTTGATCCTGAATGGGCCAATTCTCCTGCAAGCTGGCAGTGTGGTGCCGTATTCGGACATCAGGGTGCCAGTAAACATACGGTAAAGCAGCCCGGTGAATGGAACCATTTCACCATCACCTGCATCGGCAGGAAAATATGGGTGGTTTTGAATGGCGAACTGATCAATACGTTTGATATGAGCAAATATGCTTCTACCAAAATCAATGCCGACGGAACAAAGATCCCGGTATGGCTGGACAAGCCCCTGTCCGTAATGCCATTGAAGGGGTATATCGGATTTCAGGGCTTGCACGCCGGGGCGCCTGTGTATTTCCGTAATATCAAAATAAAAACACTTTAACCTAAACCCCCCTATACAGATTGAAACCCATTGTACAGATTTCCCTCGATCTTATTGCGCTTGATGAAGCGCTGGCAACAGCAGCGATGGCCATGCGTGCCGGCGTTGACTGGCTCGAAGCCGGAACGCCGCTGATCCTCGCCGAGGGCCTCCATGGCGTGCGCAGATTACGCAAAGCCTTTCCCGGAATTCCCATTGTGGCCGACCTCAAAACCATGGATGGCGGATATCTTGAAGCAGAGATGATGGCCAAAGCCGGCGCCACGCATGTGGTGGTTATGGCCCGGGCACATCCGGAAACCATTAAATGTGTGGTGCGTGCGGGACGTGATTTCGGCATAAAAGTTATGGGCGATAATCTGGGTTGCGCCGATATGGTCGAAGCAGCAAAAATGCTCGAGGCCCTGGGTTGTGATTATGTTATTCACCACATCGGTTATGATGAACGGAGGGGCATTGCCGCTGCCGGTAAACGCATGCCCAGTCCCATGGATCAGTTGCGTGACGTGGTGAAGGCTGTGCACGTTCCCGTACAGGCCGTTGGCGGATTGAGCCTGGAGCAGGCGATACAATGTCCCGCATTCGGCGCTCCCCTGGTGGTGCTTGGTGCGCCCCTGACCATTGATGCCGATGCGTTCAAAACCGCGAACGGGGATCTGGAAAGTTCCCTGCGGCTCATCTGCGAAAAAATACATGGTTACGGAGACGTTACCATTAAGTAGCCATCATATATGAATAAATCTGCAGCAGTTGTTAACTACGGTCCGGAAAAAGGTTCCGTCGAAATCCGCGAAATAGATAAACCTGAAATCGGAGAAGACGATGTATTGCTGGAAGTGGTAAACGTTGGCGTTTGCGGCAGTGATCTGCATCAATGGACCGCCGATCACAGCTGGCCGGTGAATTATCCAGTGGTACTGGGTCATGAATTTGGCGGCCATATTGTACAAATAGGAAAACGCGTGACGCACTGGAAAGAAGGCGACCGGGTAGTAAGTGAAACGGCTGCCGTGATCGATCCGGATAATCCCATGTCCCGCCGCGGTCTCTATAACCTTGATCCTACACGGAAGGGATTTGGTTACGGCGTGAATGGCGCCATGACGCGTTATGTGCGGGTTCCCGCGCGTTGTCTTCACCTTGTTCCCGATCAGCTGGCTTTTGAACAGGCCTGCCTTACGGAACCTTGCTGTGTTGCCTTCAACGCCGTTGTGGAGAACAGCCGCATTAAACCGGGCGACCGGGTGATTGTGCTGGGTCCCGGAACCATCGGTATTTTATGCGCCGCCGTGGCCAGGCTCTGTGGCGCCGAAGTAGGTATTGTAGGATTGGAAAAAGACAAACACCGGCTCGATATTGCCAAACAATATGGTTGTGAACCGATCGTAGGGGATGCCAGTGAGTGGGCCCTCCGGCGTGATGGTTTAGGTGCGGATTGCATCATTGATGCTGCAGGGGCAAGTGCCACTTTAAAAATTGCCATGCAGTTGGTGCGTCCCAACGGCCAGATCACCAAAGTAGGCTGGGGACCCCAACCCATTGGATTTTCACTTGATCCCCTGGTACAGAAAAATGTTACCCTTCAGGGCAGTTTCAGTCATAACTGGCCGGTGTGGGAGAGGGTAATTGCTTTGCTCGCCTCCGGACAACTGGATACAAGACCCATCATCGGCGGCGTATGGCCCGTTACCGAATGGCATGAGGCCTTTGAAAAAATGCATAGTGGTGAGGTGGTAAAAAGCGTACTCAGACCCATATAATTATGCGACTGAAAAATAAAGTTATTCTCATCACCGGAAGCACCACGGGTATTGGCAAGGCGATTGCCCTGCGTTGCGTTGCTGAAGGCGCCAGGGTTATTCTCCATGGCCTTGAAAAGGAATGGGGAAATGCCGTGCTGGCGGAACTCGGCCCTGATAAGGCCGTACTGCACATCGAAGACATCAGCCGGGAAGGGACCCCGCAACGTTTGGTTGATTTTGCCTTAAAATCATTTGGCAGGCTCGATGCCATAGTGAATAATGCCGCGATGGTGGTGTCTTCGAATATTCAAACCACCGACCTGGTCTTTTTCCGGAAAGTGATCGAAGTCAATACCCTCGCTCCGTTTGCCCTGATCAAAGCGGCATTGCCACAGCTGGCTAAGAACCGCGGCAGTGTATTGAATATTGGTTCCGTAAATGCCTGGAGCGGAGAACCGAATTTATTGCCTTACAGTGTATCGAAGGGTGCACTGATGACCATGACGCGAAACCTGGGGGATACCCTTCACCGCGAAAATGGGGTGCGGGTAAATCAGATCAACCCGGGTTGGGTGCTGACGGAAACAGAGATCCAACGCAAAAAAGATCAGGGTCTGCCTGCCGACTGGTATAAAGAGATTCCATCGGTATATGCCCCGGCAGGGCGAATTCTATGGCCCGAAGAAATAGCCGCTGCGGCCATTTACTGGCTTGCTGATGAAAGCGGACCCATCAGCGGACAGGTTGTGGATCTGGAGCAGCATCCTTTTATCGGGCGTAATCCGCCCAAAGACGGATCGACATTAAATCTTGTTCCCCAACACTGATTATTATATTTACCTATGCCCCGCTTAGCCGTTTTCCCAAAAGCATTTATGCAAGCACTCTGCAAGGATGGCAGCATGCGCGTTTCCGAATGGATCGAACTCGCCGTTAAACTGGATATTGAAGGGCTGGAATGGTATGCCGGTTTTCTGGAAATGGCGGACGAATCCAACTGGCCGCAATTCCGCAGACAGGTGGAAGATCATGGTAAATCAATTCCCATGGTATGCTGTTCCCCGGATTTCACCCATCCTGATGCAGCGTTCCGGAAGAATGAGATTGATAAACAAAAAAGATGGATCGACATGACCCGCATGCTGGGAGGAACTTTCTGCCGCGTGCTGTCCGGTCAGCGAAGGCCATCCATTTCCCCGGAAGAAGGTGTGAAACTGGCGGCGGAAAGCATTCAGGCCTGCCTGCCCTATGCACAGGAATCCGGCATTACACTCATTCTGGAAAATCACTATAAGGATGATTTTTGGGAATACCCTGAATTTGTGCAGAAGGCGGACTTGTTTTGTAAACTGGTGGACAGCATCCATCATCCGAATTTTGGCGTGAATTATGATCCGAGCAACACTTATCTGGCGGGTGAGGATCCGCTCGACCTGCTCAGGCGGGTATCAAGCCGTGTGGTTACCATGCATGCCAGTGACCGGTACCTGATCCAGGGTACTCTGGAAGATCTTCGCCGGGAAGAGGCCGGCGTAACCGGTTATGCCAGTCGCCTGAAACACGGAGAAATCGGTCAGGGTCTCAACGATTATGATGCCATCTTTACCGAACTCAGACGCGTTGGTTTCAATGGCTGGATCAGTATTGAAGACGGGGTGGATGGCATGGACCAGCTTAGCCGGAGCGTTTCTTTTCTGCGCCGGAAAATGGCCGAATACTGGCCTGCGAACTGATTTTCCTCTTTTGTCGCCACTTACACGGCTTTTTGAGCATTTTACACAATCCTGTTTCTGCCGGCTTCCTGATGGATTAATTTGTATCCGGATTTCAGGTTGCACTAATGAAATGCCATTAACATTAAACCTTATTATGGAAAAGTTGGAAAGCACGACTGGTTTCTACTACATAGGAACCAATCAGGCGAATATTGAGAAGCTGGTAAAAATATATAAACGCGGTTAC
>DASRLM010000423.1:0-3725 GCA_035648455.1 Puia sp.
TATTCCCGCTTTCTGCATGGACCGGTATCCGGTGACCAACCGCCAGTTTAAACAATTCCTGGATGCAACAAAATATCATCCAAAGGATGACCATCATTTTTTAAAGGACTGGACGAACGGCATTTATCCCGCCGGCAGCGGCGACCGGCCCGTGACCTGGGTCTCCATAGAAGATGCCCGCGTTTATGCAGCCTGGGCAGGAAAACGGTTGCCGCATGAATGGGAATGGCAGTATGCCGGACAGGGAAAGGAAGGATTTATTTATCCCTGGGGGAACAACATGGACAGCACCAGGGTACCGCCAGCGGATTCCTCCCGCGACATCCGGCCGCCAACTAACGTGAATGCCTATCCGCAGGGAGCGAGCCCGTTCGGTGTGATGGACATGGTGGGGAACGTGTGGCAGTGGACGGACGAATACCGGGATGATCACACCCGCTCGGCCATATTAAAAGGTGGAGACTACTATCATCCGCAAACATCATTCTGGTATTTCCCCCAGGCGTATGAACTGAATAAATATGGCAAATATTTATTGCTGTCGCCGGGATCCGACCGGTCCGGCACCATTGGGTTCCGGTGCGTTAAGGACAGGTAAGGGCGCTTTCTTATTTCTTTGGAGCCAGCATGGCATATATCACATACAGCCAATCAGCTTTTCAAATGATAGGATTTGGGTTTGGTAAAGGCCCGCAGCCCGGCGTGGGAGAGGGTGGCGCCAAAACCGGAATGCATGCGACCGCTCCAGGGAAGTGCAGCGCTTACCCGGTCGCAACAATTCCAGTACCCCGTTCCCGCATTCACCTGTCGCAGTATTTCTTCCGCCCGGCTTTGGTCGCTGCCGTAAACAGAGGCGGTGAGTCCGTATTCCGAATCCTGCATCAGCTGAACCGCCTCTGCATCGTCCTTCACTTTCATAATGCCAACAACCGGTCCGAAGGTCTCCTCCTTCATCACCTCCATATCATGACTGACATTCGCCAGTACCGTGGGCTCAAAATAATACCCTTTACGGGAAATGCTTTTTCCTCCGGTGAGTATCGTTGCTCCTTTTTGCACCGCATCCTTTACCTGTTTTTCCAGAAAAGCCGGTTGCTCTTTCCTGCTGAGCGGGCCAATGTATACGCCGTCTTCCAGGGGGGCGCCTATTTTCCACGACTTCACTTCCCTGACAAATTCTTTGCTGTATTCATCATAAACGGATTCATGCACATAGATCCTTTCTACCGAGCAGCAACTCTGTCCGTTGTTGTAAAAAGCGCCATCGGCCGTTGCGGCGGCCACTGATTTAATATCCTTAATGTCGTTGGTTACATAGACGGGATCCTTGCCACCCAGTTCACACTGGCAGGGTACCATTTTCGGCGCCACTTTTTCATAAATGTATTTTCCGGTTTTGTAAGAACCCGTAAAATAATACCCATCGAAGGGCATGTTCAGTAAAAGTTCACCCACTTCTTTTGCTCCTGTGGCCACCTGGAAAACATTTTCCGGTACGCCGGCCAGCTTCAGGAATTTTTCAATCTGCATGCCGGTCAGTGTCGTGTACTCGGAAGGTTTGTACATCACCGCATTCCCTGCGAGCAGAGCGGGCACAAAAACATTTACACCCACGAGATAGGGATAGTTCCAGGCGGAGATATTGCAGATAACACCCAGTGATTCGTACACTATCTTTTCTTCCATGCCGTTGCCGGTATTCATGATTTCATCGCTCAGGTACTCTGCTGCATGATCGATGAGCCATTTCATCCGGGCAACGGCGCCATTGATCTCATTGCGTGATTGCTGAAGGGGCTTTCCCATTTCGGCGGTGAGGATGGCGGATACCGCTTCTGTGTTTTCTTTCAGCAGTTCACCAAACCGGTTTACTATTTTGGCACGTTCCGCTACGGGAAATTTTCCCCATGCCGGTTGTCCGGCCCGGAGCAAATCCAATTTCCGGTTCAGCGATGATTGATTATCTTCCTGTAGATCGGCGATTTGTTCTTCTGTGGCGGGGTTGATAATTTTCATGGTCTATAATGCTTTCAGGTAAATTTGTTTGAAATCTTCCCGCGTAACGGGCTTCGGATTATTGGGATGGGCAAAATCAGCAATGGCCAGATCGGACAGCTTTTCAATATGCTCCTCCTTTACACCAATGCCCCTGAGTTTATGCGGGATATTGATTTTTGAATTCAGCTCAAATAAATAATTCACCACGCCTTCACCGGATTCATCTTTGAGTTCGAGGGTTCTCGCCATGCGTTTGAATTTGGATTCAAAACCGGCAATATTGAATTGCATGCCATACGGGATATTGACGGCATTGGCCAATCCGTGGTGTGTATCGAGCAGGGAGGACAAAGGATGCGCCAGGGAATGCACCACGCCCAGTCCCTTCTGAAAAGCAACCGCACCCATGAGGGAAGCGATCAGCATTTTACTGCGGGATTCAAGGTCAGGTTTATTGACGGCTTTTTCGAGTGACTGACTGATCAGCAACATGCCTTCCAGCGCAATGCCATCGCACATCGGATGGGGCATTTTGGCCAGGAAGGCCTCCATATTATGGGTCAGGGCATCCATGCCGGTGGCAGCCGTAACAGCCGGAGGCAGGCCCATGGTGAGTAACGGATCGGCAAATACGATCTTTGCCAGCAGTTTGGGTGAAAAAAGGATTTTTTTCTGATGTGTTTCATCATCGGAAATAACGGCGCTCCTGCCCACCTCGCTGCCGGTGCCCGCCGTGGTGGGAATGGTGACGAAATGCGGAACATCGTTCGTTACATAAATATCACCGCCCACCAGGTCGTCGTATTTAAAAAGGTCCTCGCGGTGGTTTACCCTCAGCACGATGGACCGCGCCACATCCAGTCCCGCACCGCCGCCGATACCCACCACCGAGTCGCGCGCAGTATCGTCGTACTGCTGTGTCCCTTTATACACATCGGATTTGACGGGATTCTTATGGATACCCGAAAACACTTCCACGGAAATATTTTTCTTTTTCAGGTCTTTGATAATTTCCTTAAAAAAATCAAGCTGCGCCACATTGGGATCCGTAACGATCAGCGGTTTCACTAATTTATTTTTCAGCAGGTAATCCCCGAGCTCTTTGCTGGAGCCGGCGCCGAAACGGATGGTGGTGGGAAAGTTGTACTGGTAAATTTGATCGAATGTCATGGGAAATAGTATTTAAATATCAGGCTTTGGTTTACGGCTTATATGATCTCGAAATATCTTTTGTATTCCCAGTCGGTCACGGATTTCAGGTGGCGCTTCCATTCCCAGTCGCGGGTCATGGCAAAATGCGCCACAAATTTTTCACCCAATATTTCTTTGGCATCCCTGGACTGGCGCATCAGCTGGGTGGCTTCAAACAGGGTGTGGGGAAGTGTGCCGTTGGAAAAATCCAGGTATCCGTTTCCGCTGGTATGCGGCTGTGTTAGTTTCATTTTATTTTTTATGCCGTACAATCCGCTGGCCAGGCATCCGGCCATGGCCAGGTAAGGATTCACATCGGCGCCGATCACCCGGGTTTCCAGACGGCAGGATTTGCTTCCGCCAGACAGCACCCTCAGTGCCGTCGTGCGGTTGTCCAAGCCCCAGGTGAGTGTGGTGGGTGCCCAGGCGCCTTCCACCAGCCTTTTATAGCTGTTGATCGTTGGCGCAAACAGGGGCAGGATCTGGGGTAAGAAATAAAGTTGTCCGGCCAGATAACTTTTCATGTCACTGCTCAT
>DASRLM010000424.1:0-4043 GCA_035648455.1 Puia sp.
CCGCTTACGGAAATCGTTTCTTTTGAATTGCCTCCCGCGAAAAAGGGCGTTAAAATGATCCCTGCGGAAAATGCAGAAGAATTGATCAGGCTGTTGCATGAGGAAGCGAAATTAATTTGAAAATGTGCTGATTTGAAAATTTGAAAATGGGGGCAGGATGAGATTAACAGGGCATTTAAAACGGAAATGTATTTCAATTTTCAAATCAGCACATTTTCAAATTTTCAAATTATTCAACACCACAATCCAAAAAGCTCGACCCCATGTCAATTCTCGTATTTCTTGATCACACGGATGGACATTTCAAAAAAACCACGTACGAGGCGCTGAGTTATGGCGCGGCGCTGGCTAAGCAGACCGGCGTGAAGGCGGAAGCTATTTTATTGGGGACCGTTTCCGAAGATATAGCCGCTTTGGGGAAATATGGTGTACAGAAGGTGCACCAGGTGAAGCAGGAGGCGCTGAATGCGTTTGATCCGCAGACTTATATCCGGATCATAGCCGCAGTTGCGCAATCCACGCAGGCGACCGTGATTATTTTTTCGCACAACAGTTCAGGAAAGGCCATTGCCCCGGGTTTGTCGGCCCGGTTGAAAGCCGGTCTGGTGACCGGAGCCATTGACCTGCCGGATACCAGCCAGGGATTTGTGGTGAAGAAAAATGTTTTTTCCGGAAAAGCCGTTGCCAGGGTATCTATAAAGACCCCGGTTAAAATCATTTCTCTTAATCCCAACGCATGGCCGGTGGCGGTGGGGGAAGGATCGGCGGAGGTGATACAGGAATCGCTGGCGCCGGAAACGGCCAAAGTGAAATTGAAATCCGTTGCCAAAGCATCCGGCGAAATTCCACTTACCGAGGCGGAAATCGTTGTGAGCGGTGGACGTGGATTGAAAGGGCCGGAAAACTGGGGACCCCTGGAAGAGCTGGCCAGATTGCTGCATGCGGCAACGGCCTGCAGCCGCCCGGTGGCCGATGCCGGATGGCGGCCACATGGGGAACATGTGGGACAAACCGGATTGGCCATTGCGCCAAACCTGTATATTGCCATTGGTATTTCCGGTGCGATCCAGCACCTTGCCGGCGTTAACCGCAGTAAGGTGATCGTGGTGATTAATAAAGATCCGGAAGCGCCATTTTTTAAAGCCGCCGACTATGGAATTGCCGGCGACGCATTTGAGGTATTGCCCAAACTCATTCAGGCCGTGAAAAAGCTTAGGGGCGTGGCGTGAAAATGGAAATAATCTCTTGATTCTCCCTAAATTATATTTAAGTCTTCTGAAATTTTTGGAAGGCTTTAGTTTTTTATATTTGTCCTTTTATTAAGCCATCAAATCAGTACAGCCTGCGGGCAGATCCGTTTTATGAAGAAAATCGAACTGGAAATTGTAGCCCTGTCTCACAGCATTACACAAACGCATTCTTATGCCGTGGTGCTGGGTGAGATCAATGGGCTTCGCCGCCTGCCGATCGTGATCGGTGGTTTTGAGGCACAGGCCATCGCCGTTGCCCTGGAGAAAATGCACCCCAGCAGGCCTCTGACGCACGACCTGATGAAGAATTTCATGAGCGCCTTCACCATTGACCTGCAGGAGATCATCATCTCGGATTTACAGGAAGGCATCTTTTATTCCAAGCTCATTTGTACGAGCGAACACGATACCGTGGAGATCGACTCCCGTACATCGGATGCACTGGCCCTCGCCGTCAGGTTCGGATGTCCTATTTTCACCTATGAGAATATCATTGAAAGCGCGGGCATCCTGATGGAAGACAGTGCCGGAAAGAAAAAATTACCCAAAGAAACGGTTACCACGGAAGGGGGCGCCAAAGAAGATCTCGGGGGTCTTTCGCTGGAGGATCTCAATAACCTGCTTTCCGAAGTATTGGAGCAGGAAGATTATATCCGGGCCATCAAGATCAGAGATGAGATCAACAGGCGGAAAAAGGGCCGTGAAGGATGATCGGGTTTCCTCATGCCAAGATCAATCTCGGTCTTTCCATCATCTCCAAAAGATCAGACGGGTTTCATGATCTGGAATCGGTTTTTTACCCCCTTCCCTTCTGCGATATCCTGGAAATTGTACCTGGCGGCACCACCTCATTGAGTTTATCCGGAATTCCATTAGCCGGAAAACCTGCTGAAAACCTGGTGATCCGTGCGTTTCAACTGCTTAAAAAACATTATCCGCAAATCACGGAAGCCGCAGTTTATCTGCACAAACACATTCCTTCCGGAGCCGGCCTGGGTGGCGGATCCTCCGATGCCGCCAGTATGCTGCGCCTGTTGAACGATTATTTTGGTCTTCGGATAACACCGGAGGAACTGAAGACTTATGCCCTGACGCTGGGCAGCGATTGTCCCTTCTTCCTGCAACCTTCTCCCTGCTATGTCCGCGGCCGGGGAGAGATCCTGGAACCCATTTCCCTGGACCTCTCCGGGTATTCTGTTTTGCTTGTTCATCCCGGCGTATCTGTTTCCACTGCCTGGGCCTATTCGCAAATTCAACCCGCTGCGCCCGGATTTCCCATCAGGGAATTAATCTCCGGGCCGGTGATAAACTGGCGCAACCAGCTTAAGAATGATTTTGAGATTCCTGTTTTCCGGCAATATCCCGCACTGGGAGCAATCAAGGATCAGTTATATAAAGCCGGCGCTTTGTTTGCCTCCATGACCGGAAGCGGTTCCAGTTTCTATGCCCTCTTCAGCAAGGGATGCATCCCTCCCGGAGGTATTTCCACCGCCGGACAACAAACGTTTCTGCCCTGACCGGCATGTTGATCTGATTTCGTATCTTGCGCCAAAGCCAGATTTATTTTCATCACATCTCCCATATCTTTTCTCTCCGGCAATCTCGATTTCCTCGATCATCGATGACCGTTAGTTGCTTTTGTTCCGCATACAGCAGTATTTCTTTTTTTCTTTATTTTATTAAATCCGCAGCATTTTTTATGCCATTGACTTCATCCTATTCAGATAAGACAGCCCGCTTCCTGGATCTCCAAAACGAATTCAGCGCCCATAATTATCATCCCCTTCCCGTGGTGCTCAGCAAAGGGGAGGGCGTACATGTATGGGATGTGGACGGGAAAAAATACTATGATTTCCTGAGCGGGTATTCTGCATTGAACCAGGGCCACCGTCATCCGAAAATCATGGCCAGCCTGCTGGAGCAGGCACAGCGCTTAACCCTTACTTCGCGGGCCTTTTCCAACGACCGGTTCGGCGCGTTCGCCCAATACATCACCAGTTATTTCGGTTATAACAGGGTGTTGCCCATGAATACCGGTGTGGAAGCTGTGGAAACCGCCATTAAACTATGCCGCCGGTGGGGTTATGCTGTAAAAGGCATTCCGGACAATAAGGCCAGGATCATCGTCTGCGCCGGCAATTTTCACGGCCGTACCAGCACCGTGATCTCCTTCAGCAGTGATCCGGCCTCCTATGCCGGATTCGGACCGTATATGCCGGGCTTTGATGTGATTCCGTATAATGATCTGGAAGCGCTGGCGCGTGCCCTGCAAAATAAAGAGGTTGCGGGGTTCCTGGTTGAACCCATTCAGGGAGAAGCCGGTGTTGTGGTTCCGGATGAAGGTTATTTAAAAGCGGCCGCGCAATACTGTAAGGATGCTGATGTGCTTTTCATTGCCGATGAAATTCAGACCGGATTAGGCAGGACGGGTAAAATGCTTGCGTGTGATCATGAAATGGTGCGGCCGGACATCCTGATTCTCGGCAAAGCCCTGAGCGGCGGCACTCTTCCGGTTTCTGCTGTTCTGGCCGATGACGAGATCATGCTGACCATCAAATCCGGGGAGCATGGATCCACCTATGGCGGAAATCCCATGGCCTGTGCAGTGGCCATTACCTCCCTCCAGGTTTTACGGGATGAACATATGACGGAAAATGCGGACGTACAGGGCGCCTACTTAAGAAAAGGACTGGAATCCCTGAACTCTCCGTTTATTGAATCCATTCGCGGAAAAGGATTGCTGAATGCCATCGTGATACGGCATTCCAATCCGGAAGCCGCCTGGGATATATG
>DASRLM010000425.1:0-3923 GCA_035648455.1 Puia sp.
ACATAATATAACAAGGAAGAATTTCATACGGATCATATTAAATTGAGTTCTTATCCATATTCTGCCACCAGCATTTCTCCCTGATCCGGTCCATTTCGGGATTAACATCCATGGCATAATCAGGCTATTGTTTCTACAATGGCCTGTTTTAAAGGTAGATAAAAAAAATTTACCTTTGCAAAACTCCCCGATGGCCGAAATCCCGCTTGCCCGACTGAGAAGGGCAAATGCAGTTTATTTTTTTATTTCCGGATTTGGATATTCCAGCTGGACTTCCCGCATACCCGTGGTTAAGGAGTCGCTGAAATTAAATGATGCGCATTTTGGCACCCTGCTGTTCATGCTGCCCGTCGGGCTCCTCATCACCATGCCCTTTACCGGAAAGCTGCTCGACCATTTTAAAAGCAGGACCATTATGTTTTATGGGGCCATGATATACAATGTAGTGCTGGTGTGCCTGGGTTTCAGTCCTTTTGCCTGGGTACTGGCCATCGTGCTGTTTTTTTTCGGGGCCTCCCGCAACCTGATGAATCTTTCCATGAATGCGCAGGCCATCGGCGTACAGGCGCTCTATCAGCGTTCCATCATGAGCTCATTCCATGCGGTATGGAGCCTGGCAGGATTTGCCGGTGCAGCCATTGGCTACGTGATGGTGACCAACCATATTATACCCGGCTGGCACCTGCTGGGCGTCAGCCTGTTTTTGTCTTTCCTCACCTTGTACTATTACCGGGATACGCTGGATCAGATGCCCGACCATAAAAACAGAAGGCCCATTTTTTCTCTGCCTCCGAAAGGCATGCTGGTTTTCTCTCTCATCTGTTTTGGGTCAATGGCCTGTGAGAATACGATGTACGACTGGAGCGGGATCTATATCAGGCAGGTGCTTCATGGCTCCAACGCTATGGCCACCCTTGCTTTTGCCCTTTATATGGTGGCCATGACCACAGGCAGGATCCTGGGCGACCGGGCAGCCGATAAATTCGGTATTCAATTCGTGTTGCGGGGAAGCGGTATACTCATATTTTGCGGGCTGTTCATCACCGTGATCTCTGCTTTCATTCCCCTCACCCTGGCAGGCTACATCTTAACCGGATTCGGCGTATCCTGTGTGGTGCCATTTATTTTCAGTCTCGCCGGAAAGATCCCCATGTCCAATCCCGGCGCCGCACTGGCGTCCATTTCTTCCATTGGCTATCTGGGTTTTTTACTCATTCCCCCAATGATCGGGTATGTGTCTCAATCCTCGAGTCTGCGCGTATCCTTCGCCATCATTGCCTGCATGGGCATTTTGATCGTGGTACTGAGCCGGAAAATAAAAATAGCCGACTAGGATCATTCGAACACAATGGAACCGAATTTCCTGAATTCATGAAAACTGTGTTCGATCGGCGCCCAGGACCATTTCACCATGGTCCCGCTGTCATAATCGAGCCGGTAAAAATTGGCGTGCCATACCATTCCGCTAACAGGTGGAACATTTCCGAGCGGGGAAAAAAGGGAATACGGAAAAAATAATTCCGCGCTCCAGGAATTGATGGTCCCGTTCATCACCGGTTTACCGCCCGTAACATGCACCATTTTTTTAACCTGCCTGCCCTTTTCATAGTGCCAGGGAATCCAGCCGGATACCCTTCCGTTTAAATTCGGGATCAGCAAAACAAGTTCCTTATCCAGCGCATTGACTTCATACTCCAAATACATAGGAAGCGTGGTATCCGGATGAAAGAAAACTTCAAATACATCCGCCTTAAACAGATCCTGAAAATCCTGACTGTAGTCCGTACTGATCCGGCTATCCCGGCCATCGAATAAAACATATATCCCTTTGGCGGAATACAATATTTTAAACCGGGTGGCATACGGCACACCGGCTGAATCGAGCCGGGTCAGCGGATGCCAGCCAGTCTTGTTCCATTCGGGATCACGGCCGTCCCCCGTTACGGTAAAATCATTGCATTTCATAACCATCAGCGGTCCGGTATCGCCCGATATTTTTTGAGCACACAGTTTCCCATTAGGAACATACAGCCCAAAAAAGACCAGCATGCCCAATATCCAATTCGTATGTGCAGAGATAGTCACGGGATTATTTTTTTGAATGATGCGTACTGGTTTCCCGGTTCTCCCAGCCGCTTTTACCTTTATCGATAAAGAGTTCCGTAACGGTTCTTGAAACGCGGTCGTCCACTTCTTCGGCCAGTTGCACCCGCAGCGGATGGGTGAGTTTATTCATCCAGGCGATCACCGGCGCGTAGGGCTTGCTGCCTTTGTCCGTTTCATAAATGAGGTAGGCCCATTTTTCCGAAAAGAAATTCCCTTTCATCGCGGGGATCATCTGTTGCATGTTGGAAGCCAGAAAACTCAGCGACAGCGCCCGTGCCCAGTAGATCCAGGGACCGGCCGTGATGTAGAAATAAGGATTGAGCAGACGCGGTGCGGATTCCAGTCCTGCGTTGGCATAACTGAGTTGTATACCCGCAAACCCGATCCCTGTTTTTTCATCAAAGAAACTGATCCAGGGAATATCCGCTTCCATTTTGATATCCATCAGATCCGCCATATCAGCCACATTATAAACCACCACAGAATCCCGGATCACATCATACCAGGCGGCATGCGAAAACAATTCCCGTTTAAATACGATTTCCGCATTGCGCAGGGCGAGGCACTGAACCGTTTCGTTGATCCGGAGTGAGGTGGAGCTGATGAAATAAGGTTTGCCGGGATAAAATTCATACCGCACGGAAGCATCAACCTGGGGGATTTCTTTTAAATGTCCATATACGTCGCTAAAGGTAATCACGGGACCGATGATGGATTTGATATGGTCCGGCGGATTCCAGTCAGACGTATGCGTCCAGGGTAAAGGGGGTGTGTATATTTCCGGGTTCCAGTGAATGGCGCCGTTTGTTTCCATATGGTGAAACAAAGGAACATCCGGTTTCGTTTTTAAAGTGATCTGATCCAGATGACCCGAATTCGGATTCAGCGACGCCGTGAACATCTCATTATCAATCTGCAATCCGGGAGCTTCGCCCTGCACGTGCAGATCGGTGCTGTACATTTTGGCAACTGCGGCTTCATTGTTGTAATAGATCAGGTAAACCCGGCTGGTGCGCGCCGGCACGTCCGCCAGAAAGGCAAGCTGGGCGGTTACCGTAGGCAGCCAGATGGGCACCTGCCTCGTAGGCTTCCCGTTTTTATCGGGCGAAAGATCGTCCTCCTTTTCGTATTTCTGAACATCATATACCTGACATGGTACTTCGGTTAATACATGGGTCCGCGGATCAACGGCCACTACCCTTACCTCGCGTTTCAGATCCTTTACTTCATCGGGATAAAAAGGCAGCAGTACTTTTACCGGTTCACCCATTCTATCAATGCCGGCTGTTTCGCTGACTACGACCGCCTTATAACTTTTCCAGGCGGTATCAAAAACTTTTACATCCGCCGGGGCTGTTATCGTTTTACTGGTGGAAAGCAGCACATCATCAT
Organism: Puia sp.; assembly: GCA_035648455.1. Lineage (GTDB taxonomy): Bacteria > Bacteroidota > Bacteroidia > Chitinophagales > Chitinophagaceae > Puia. Next base: position 3,499 of record DASRLM010000425.1, read on the forward strand.
TTGCATTCTGAATACCTTTTTTCATTCTAACGGTGATCCGTATCTCATAACTGGCGCCCGGTTGCCATTTCACCCAGCCGGTAACAAAGGGATCCGTATATACGGTATTGTCCTGCGAAAGTCCGGCTCCGGAAGGCGGCCGGTGTGTGATGGATGGCCGGTTGACGTCCTCTACTTCAGTTTCCCGCTGCAGATCCGTGAACCGGAGTACTTTGCCATTTACAGCCACTTCCACTTCAATAACGGAAGGATTGGGCAATTGCAACTGCGCGCGGAAGTGATAAAAAGGAATCGCAGGGTTTGGATATCCCAGTTCCAGCTGACCGATCTTCAATTCGCCTGGTCGGGGCGCGGCAACAACGCCAGATAAAAACATCAGGCCAATCGCGGTGGTTATGCAAAAGGTCAACCTCATTATTGAATGA
>DASRLM010000426.1:0-2390 GCA_035648455.1 Puia sp.
GGACGGCAGTATGCTGTATATGACCTTCTCCTCGCTGTTCATTGCACAGGCATACGGAATGCATATGCCCCTGGCTACCCAGATCACCATGCTGCTGGTGCTGATGCTTACCAGTAAGGGCATTGCCGGTGTTCCGCGGGCCTCCCTGGTGGTGATTGCCGGTACGCTGTCCATGTTCCATATCCCCCAGCAGGGTTTATTGTTGTTGCTGGGCATTGACCAGATCCTGGATATGGCGCGCAGCGCCACGAATGTGGTGGGTAACAGCCTGGCCACTGCCGTGATTTGTAAAATGGAAGGGGTTTTGGAATAATGAATGGAGAATGGAGAATTGGTAATGAAAAATAGCGGGCAGCGGATTGCATTACGCCGGTTTGGGGGACTATATTTCCCGATTTATTTATAAGTCTTAATTTGGCAACCGAAATGGAATGATCCGTATTGATTGCTAATCTAATTATACCATGCTTACCCTCCTGGCCATCACTTTAAAAGACCTGCTGAATCCGGAATTCTATATCAATAACGGAGGACTCTGGGTAATGCTTTTTATTGTATTTGCGGAAACCGGGTTGATGATTGGTTTCTTCCTGCCGGGGGATAGCCTCCTGTTTGTTGCGGGTATTTACAGCCATAAATTGATCAGTACCTTAATTCCGCAGGGCACGGGCAGTGATTTTGCGGATCTGCTGATCTTGTGGATCATGATTGCCCTGTGTGGCGTCCTGGGCAACATGGCCGGTTACTGGTTTGGTAAAAAAAGCGGTGATTATCTTTTCCAGCGGAAAGATAATTTCTTATTCAGGAAGAAACATCTTTTTGATGCAAAGGCTTTTTACGATAAGCATGGAGGCCAGGCCATTGTTTTTGCACGCTTCCTGCCCATCATCCGCACGTTTGCCCCCATTGTAGCCGGCATCGTGAAGATGGACAAAAAGAAATTCATGTACTATAATATCATCGGCTGTGTGGCCTGGGTATTCCTGATGTTGTTTGCGGGCCATTACCTGGATAAATTTTTCATCAGCAAATTCAATTTTGACCTGAAAAAACACCTGGAGATCATTATCCTGGTGATTGTATTGATTACCACGCTACCTGTTTTGTATAAATTGTTTTTTGGCAAAAGGGCCAGTACGCATCCGGAAGACTGATCCCATATGAATGCTCAGGTTCAAACACGGCAGGCAGGTGTCTTTCAGCTGGCGGTTATCGTGGCTGCCCTGGGTTATTTTGTAGACATCTACGACCTGCTCTTATTTACGGTAGTCAAGCAGGCTTCTCTGTTCGGCCTGGGATCAACAGATGCCACCCTGCTGGCAGACAGCACCCGGGTGATCAACTGGCAGATGGTCGGCCTGCTGCTGGGCGGCATCATCTGGGGAGTTCTGGGAGATAAGAAGGGCAGGCTCTCCGTATTATTCGGTTCCATCATCCTGTACTCGGCGGCGAATTTCCTTACCGGTTTTATACATACGGTTAACCAGTATGCGCTTTGCCGGTTTTTGGCAGGTCTGGGCCTGGCAGGGGAACTCGGAGCCGGAATCACCCTGGTGAGTGAATTGCTTCCCAAAGAAAAGCGCGGCATAGGCACTTCCCTGGTGGCGGGCATCGGGTTGATCGGGGCCGTTTTTGCCTATTTTACCTATTACTATACCAATGACTGGCGCCTGTGTTATAAGATCGGGGGCGTATTGGGCATCGCCTTACTGATCCTGCGTATCAGTGTGGCGGAATCGGGCATGTTTCTGCAGGTGAAGCGGCAGTCGGTGGTCAGGGGGAATTTTTTTATGTTCTTTACCAATGGCCACCGCTTCCGGAAATACCTGGTGGCTATCCTGATTGGCCTGCCTACCTGGTACGTGATCGGCATACTGGTTAACCAGAGCGACCGTTTTGCCAAAGCCATGTACGGCAGCCATGGCATTGATTCGGGGCGTTCCATCATGTATGCTTATGTAGCCATTTCCACAGGTGATATTCTGGTGGGATTTTTATGCCAGTGGCTGAAGAGCCGGAAAAAGGGATTGTTCATTTTTTATATTTTATGCGTGATTTCGGGCATCCTGTTTTTCAGTTCCTACAATAATCAGGATTCCAGGATGTATATGATCTGCACCCTGCTTGGATTTTCCACGGGCTTCTGGGCCATCTTTGTTACCATGGGCGCCGAGCAGTTTGGAACAAACCTGCGGGCCACCGCGGCCACCACCATTCCCAATATGGTTCGGGGATCCCTGCCGCTCATTAATCTGATTTTCCTAAATCTTTTTCAAAAGAGCTGGGGATTGTCGCTTGTCCGGAGCGGCATCATTACCGGTGTGCTGGTGATGCTCATCAGTTTTGTGGCTTTTTATTTTACCGAAGAGACCTATCATAAGGATCTGAAT
>DASRLM010000427.1:0-2003 GCA_035648455.1 Puia sp.
GGATCCGGTGGATGATGCCAAAGAAAATATCCCGGGAAAGAGTTTTCATTTTAAACAAAAGGCAGCTTAAATTGTAGGGCATATAAATACAACATCATGAAACGTACAGCAAACGCACATTGGAAAGGGACATTGAAAGAAGGTAAAGGGGAAATAACTACCCAAAGCGCCACCCTGAATAAAACGCAGTATTCATTTAAAACGCGGTTTGAACAGGGCGTTGGTACCAATCCCGAAGAACTGATTGCTGCTGCTCATGCCGGTTGCTTTACGATGGCCGTTGGCGCTGCCCTTACCCAGGCAGGATTTACGCCGGGGGATCTTGAGACGGATGCCACACTGGATCTGGACATGGCTGCCCCGAGCATTACGGGCATTCATCTGGAACTGAAAGGTTCGGTGATCGCGGGCGTGGATGAGGCCAAATTCAAGCAGATTGCAGAAGGGGCAAAAGCAAATTGTATTGTGTCTAAGGCATTGAGTGTTCCCATCACTTTAAATGTGACGTATAAATAAATAAGCCGGTTAATCAGCGGATTATCTTTATGCCGGCCCGACCGGCTTTTTTGGTTTTCTGCGAAATATCCGGGACAATAGAAATGATGTTTAAAAACCATCTGATGAAACCCCAGAACGTTTTCACCGGTTTATACCTGACAAAAATGATGATCACCACATCTCTTTTTGCGGGCCTTTTCATGGCCTGCGGGGCACAGCAAAAGCACCTGACGGCCGGCGATCCGGTTCCTTTGTTTTCGCTGAAGGATCAGCAAGATAGTCTGTTTAATATCTCGGACTACATCGGAAAGAAAATCCTGGTTGTCTATTTCTATCCAAAGGATGAGAGCAGCGTCTGTACAAAGGAAGCCTGTTCTTTTCGGGATGCATATGCAGATTTTACCGGTGCCGGGGCCATGGTCATCGGCATCAATTCCGGATCCGTGGAAAGCCACCGGCATTTTCAAACCAATCATCAGTTGCCATTTATCTTACTCAGCGATCCGGGCAACCGGGTTTTGAAATTATTTGGTGTGAAAAGTAAATTCCTGATTTCAGGCAGGGAGACTTTTGTGATCGACAAATCCGGCAAGATCAGGTTCACCTACGATTCTTTCACCAACGGACCTGCCCATGAAGCGGAAGCATTAAAGTTTATCAAAACCATGCCCGCCTGATCGTTTCTATTTAAAAAACCGCTTGGTGTTTCCTTCCTCTGCGCCCGCTTTAAAGTAACTGCGGAAATATTCATCCGCTGAAAGCGCACCGCTGCCCCTGATGGCAAAAAGAATAAGTAAAAGAAGTACAATAATAGAAAGGATCAATTCAAAAGTGCCGTCGCCGATTGCTTTTATGTTTACGAAAAAAGCGGCAATGATCAGTATGGGGATCTGAACAATCGAGGACGTTCTGGTAAAAAGACCAACCGCAATAAATAAGCCACCCAGCAAATTAAAAAACGTGATGACAAAGACCAATATGTCGGAATTCCGGGAAAATGCTTCGACGCCGGTTTGCTGAATCATGGATTTCAAAATCGCGGTATCCCTGATGAAACTGACTCCTTTGTATATCAGGATGAGGCCCAGGGCGATTCTTAAAATGGTGAGCCAGCGGGGCTGCTCGTTTGTTTTTTCGGTGATGTTTGTTGTGGCCATAAAAGGTAAATTGAGCGGGTGAAGAGGGAATCAAGCCGATGATAAGAACCACGCATTGAAGTTAATAAAGATATATTCATTTGATCTGATAAACCGTAACAAAATCTGAGCCTGATTGTATATCCAACAGGGGAGTATGAAGATCCGGATACCAATAAATTAGCTTATATTCCTTTCCTGGCGTTCTGCAAATCATTAAAGCGCATCACATTATTGAGGAAGCGTGGCCGGTGATCAGGCAGATAAACGAGAGACACAACCAAGAAAGGTTACAGGAACTTTCCGGTGCATTAGGTGCAGGGAAACTGGTTACCGATTACAATGACATCTGGACGGCAGTTCAGGATG
>DASRLM010000428.1:0-4561 GCA_035648455.1 Puia sp.
CTGAATAAGCCCGCTGATCCATTTAATGATTTCGAACCTGTTGATAGTTCGGCAGCGGCCATCGCTGCACAAGGACTGTTAAGGCTTGGAAAATATCTGCGGCAAAAAAAGGAAACCGAAGCGGGCCATCGCTACTGGCAGGCAGGGCTAACGGTACTGAATACCCTTTTCGGGGAGCCATATCTCAGCACAGATCCAAAACACCAGGGATTGTTACTGCATTCCATCTATCACCGACCCAATGGATGGGATTATATTCCGGAAGGAAGTAAAATTCCTTATGGCGAGTCCAGTATGTGGGGCGATTATCATATCCGCGAAGCGGGTCTTTATCTTCAACGGGTGATGAATAATGAACCGTATTATACTTTTTTCAACATTCAATGAATTTTAAAGAACATACCGATCTTTCCCGCTTGTGTATTCACACCATTACCACCAAGCCATGGAAAATTGAGGAGGCTGCAAAAAACTTTTCCGAAGCGGGCATCAAGGGCATTTCGGTTTGGCGGGATGCCCTGGAAGGAAGAAATATCAAACAGACGGGAAAAAGGTTGCGGGAGCAGGATTTAGCAGTTGTATCCCTTTGCAGGGGAGGATTTTTCCCTCATAAAGATTTTGGTAAAAGAAAATCTGCTATTGATGAAAACCGGAGAGCCATTGAAGAAGCTGCGGAACTTGGAACCTCCATGCTGGTGTTGGTATGCGGTGCTGACCCATTGCAATCCCTGGAAGAATCAAGAAAGCAAATACGGGATGGAATCGCAGCTTTAATTCCGGACGCATCAGCTGCGGGCGTGAAGCTGACGATAGAGCCTTTACATCCTATGTATGCCGATACCCGTTCAGCCATTAATACACTGGCCCAGGCCAATGATATGGCAGAAGCATTGGATTCGCCCTGGGTGGGTGTTGCTGTAGATGTGTATCATCTCTGGTGGGATCCTTTTCTGGAAAGGGAAATAAAGCGATGCGGGAAGAATGGGAATCTGATGGCATTTCATATCTGCGACTGGAAAATGCCGACGACCGACCTGCTGCTGGATCGTGGGTTGATGGGTGAAGGCTGTATTCCGGTAAGGCAGATCAGGAGCTGGGTGGAGGCTGCGGGATTCAGTGGGTTTAATGAAGTGGAAATTTTTTCCAATACCTGGTGGAAGGAAGACCAGGCTGATTTTCTGAAGAAAATTATTAAAGCCTACCAGGAGCATTCTTAAGAAAAAAATTAAGCAATAATAATCGAAAAAATGAAAGAGCATAAAATTGGCATTATCATGAATGGGGTTACCGGGCGCATGGGCACCAACCAGCACCTGATGCGATCCATTGCCGAAATAATAAAACAGGGCGGGGTGAAAATAAATTCCGGCGAAACGATCATGCCCGACCCCGTACTGGTTGGCCGTGATGAATATAAACTACAGACATTGTGTTCCCTGTCAGGCATAAAAAAGTGGAGCACTGATCTCGACGCTGTTTTGGCCGACCCCCATAATATCATTTACTTCGATGCCCAGACCACCGGCAGGCGTGCGGATGCCGTACGGAAAGCGGTAAAAGCCGGCAAGCACATCTATTGTGAAAAACCCATTGCCGTGAATACCAACCAGGCGCTGGAATTATACCATTTGTGTAAAAGCAGCGGAGTAAAAAGCGGGGTTGTGCAGGATAAGCTCTGGCTCCCGGGCCTGATAAAATTGAAACGGCTTATGCAGCAGGATTTTTTCGGCAGGATACTTTCTGTTCGCGGTGAATTTGGCTATTGGGTATTTGAGGGTGATTCTATCCCGGCGCAAAGGCCATCCTGGAATTACAGGAAAGAAGATGATGGGGGAATCATCGTGGACATGCTTTGCCACTGGCGTTACGTGCTCGATAATTTATTTGGGAAAGTAAAATCAGTTTCCTGTCTCGGCGCCACCCACATTCCAAAGCGATTTGATGAAGCAGGCAAAGCATACCGCTGCACGGCGGATGATGCGGCTTACGCGACCTTCGAGCTGGAGAATGGCGTTATTGCCCAATTTAATTCCTCCTGGACCGTCAGGGTAAGGCGGGACGATCTGCTTACCCTTCAGGTGGATGGCACCAAAGGATCTGCCGTGGCCGGGCTCCGTGAATGTTATATTCAGCACTATGGAAACACGCCCAAGCCGGTCTGGAACCCGGATATGCCGCAATCCATCAATTTCTTTGAGGGATGGGCGAAACTGCCGGACCTGGAAAATTATGAGAATGCATTTAAGGTGCAGTGGGAATTATTTTTAAAACATGTGGCGAAGGGGGATCCTTTTCCATGGGACCTGCTCGAAGGAGTCAAAGGGGTTCAGCTGGCCGAAAAAGGGCTGGAAAGCTGGTCCAAAAGATGCTGGGTTGATATTCCGGACATTCAATAAATATTGCTGATGAAAAAGGTAGCGTTAATTACAGGCGGCAGCCGCGGCATCGGTTTTGGGATTGCCGTGCAACTGGCGCAAAATGGTTTTGACCTGGCCATTAATGGTATGCGTTCTGAGAAAGAAGCTGAAGGGGCAATAAAAAAGTTAAAGGATCTGGGCACTGCGGTGATTTATTGTCAGGGCGATATTTCTTTGCGAACCGGAAGACAGCATATCCTTCAACAGGTAAGAGCGCATTATAACCGGCTGGATGTGCTGGTCAACAACGCAGCCAAAGCCCCGAAAGAACGAAAGGATATCCTGGAAGCAACGGAAGAAAGTTTTGATGATGTGCTTTCCACCAATCTAAAAGGAACTTATTTTATTATGCAGGGCGCTGCAAACTGGATGATTGAGCAAAAGCAGCAGGATGATGCATTTGCGGGATGCATCATCAACATTACTTCCATTTCCGCAGCATTGGCATCGGTAAACCGCGGAGAGTACTGTATCTCGAAAGCCGGCCTCAGTATGGCCACCCAATTGTTTGCCGTGAGGCTGGGAGAATTTAATATTCCGGTTTACGAAATCAGGCCAGGCGTGATCCACAGCGATATGACAGCCGGCGTGGAAAAAAAATATGACAGGATGATTGAGGAAGGATTGTGCGTTCAAAAAAGATGGGGTGAACCGGAGGATGTGGGGAAAGTGGTTGCCTGCCTGGCGAAGGGCGATTTCAGATACTCCACGGGGCAGGTATTTATGGTGGATGGAGGACTTGCCATCCCCCGCTTCTGAATTTTACGGACCTCAGGTTGTTAATTCCAAATCAATGCCAGCTGAAAAATTAAATACCGGTCAATCTAAAGTGATCGCCACGGGTTTCCTCAGCCTGTTTTCTGTGGTCGGGATCATGTTCTATGGTGTTCCCTTCTTTTTTGATTTCTGGGTTAAGGATTTCCACTGGTCACATGCCACAGTCACTTCGGGCAGCGTATTTGGGAAAGTGGTTATCGGACCCATATTCGGTTTTGCCGCCGGCTGGTGCATTGACCGTTTTGGGCCGAGGAGACTGATGCTTTCAGGAATAATCATGAGTGGTCTGGCCGTTATCGGATTAAGTACGATGACCTCGCTGTGGGAATTTTATTCATTTTACTTACTGATGGCGCTGGGATATTTATGCGGAGGTCCGTTGCCCAACCAGGTACTAACATCCCGGTGGTTCAATAAGTCGCGGGGCAAAGCCATGGGTATAGCCTATCTGGGCATTGGCGTGGGTGGCATGCTGGTACCCCAGATAGCCAGGGCGCTCAACATGCACATGAACTGGCGTTCTTCCCTGATGATTCTGGGCCTCCTGATGATTGCCGTTTCATTTCCCATGGCCTGGTTTGTACAGGAAAGCCCCGGGAGCGGCCAGAAAGAAACCGGACCGGATGAACCAAAAGTTTCTTTCAAAAGCATTTTAAAAAAAAGGTCGTTTTATTATCTGGCCACCGGCAGCATGTGCTCCATCGGCGCCGTGGCCGGCCTGAGCCAGAATCTCAAACTGTATTTCAGCATGGATTTAAAATATTCCCAGGGGGAGGCGGCCAACGTCCTGTCGCTGGTGCTGGGGGCCAGCATCATCGGGCGTTTGCTTATGGGATGGCTGGCGGACCGCTACCCAAAAAAAAACATCATGCTGCTGATTTATGCGCTCATATCCGGATCCATTTTGCTGCTGTATCTGGGCTCATCACCCGGCATAATTTATCTTTTTGCTTTCCTGTTTGGCATTGGATTGGGTGGTGATTACATGATCATTCCGCTCATGGCCGCCGAATTGTTTGGCGTGAAAATAATGGGCCGCGTAATGGGACTGATACTTACCGTAGACGGATTGGGTGAAGCTTTTGGTCCTATTCTCGCAGGATGGCTGCGTGACCGCAGCGGCAGTTATGCCATTGGGTTTACCGCCCTGATATTATTGTCCGTGATTGGCACCATAGCCGTGTGGCTCCTGCCCCGCGGGGAAAAAATATTGACAGAATAAGCAAATCTTTTAAACCGGAGCTCCATGATCCATACAGATTTCAGAATAAGATCCATGACACGGGAGGATATGGGTGGCGCCATGACATTATCCATGGCAGCAGGCTGGAATCAGACAGAAAATGATTGGCGGCGCCTGATGGAAA
>DASRLM010000429.1:0-3169 GCA_035648455.1 Puia sp.
TAAATGGAGTGGGTATTTACAACAGCAAACCCATGGCGCCCTATTATTCGGATAATGTTTTTTTTACGCAGTCTAATGATGATAAGAACATCTATGCTTTTTATTTATCCGACAAGGATGATGTGGTTCTTCCATCGACGGTCAAAATCAATAACCTGACGATTGGCAAAAAGATGAAAATTCAGATCCTGGGTTTTGATGACCGGATTAAATGGCAGCAGAAAGGCGCAGATCTGGTGATCAGCATCCCTTCCAAACTGCAGAATAAGCCGGTTGGACATCATGCGGTGGTATTCCGGATGGCGGAATAAGGGCAGGTAATGCCGGAACCTGTTAATAAAGAAGAGGCTGTCTCACTAATGAGACAGCCTCTTCTTTTTATTGCCATTAATCAGATGAATGATTATTTATCCCACCAAACGTGCGAGGTCCAGTTATCACCGCCGGATAAGGCGTTTACAGCTGCATTCAAATTGACAGGATTTGTTTGTGCCTCCCCTACAGGATAGATTTGCCTTCTGGGGATTGTACCACCAGTAAAGTTACCAATGTAATTTACCGGAGTCAGTACAGGATAACCAGATCTTCTCCAGTTGGTCCAGGCTTCCTCAAAATTGAATAATGTACCTGTGGTGATCCAATACTGCGTATTGATTTGTTGCAAAGAATTATCCGTTGTAGATACATCCAGCGGATGTGCAGCGGCATAAGTATCTGCTGTAGCCGCTGAAATGGGTGTTGTGCTGTTAAGTGTGCCGTAGGTTTGCAATGCAGCGGAAAGCCCGTTAGCGTAGTGCGTTGCGGCGGAGGCGCCAACATTCCAGCCATTGACGGCTGCTTCAGCCAGCAGCAATTCTGATTCTGCATAGGTTAGAAGGAATCCCGGAGTGTTCAGGGCCAGGTAAAGAGAGGTGGTCGGACGTGAATAACCGCCTATTTTATTAAGATCATTTCCGACTCCTGTACCGCCTGGATAACCAGGTGCATTGGTGATATCTGTCGCCTGACCGTTTTGGTCATTGCCATTGGGCATTCCCTGCTGAAGAGCGAAAGTTGAGTTACCGGCAAGGCTTTGATTGCCTGAATTTGCCAAACCGGGTTGCGGAACTTCTGCAATAACGGAAAGCCTTGGGTCGGCATCAGTTTTTAACCTGTCAATGACGCCCTTACCCCATCTTACCTGTGTATAGTCTTCAACAACCACTAAAGCGCCAGAGTTTCCGTTGCTGTATCCGTTGGAGTTGTCAAAGGTTATGTATGCATTGTCGGCATTGCCGGCAAAAGTACCGCCGGCGAATGCTTTTTCAGCATATTGTTTTGCTGTGGCGGCGTCTGCCTTGGTTAAGCGCATAGCAGCGCGTAACATGAAAGTGTAACCGAACTTTTTCCATTTGGCAATATCTCCGCCATAAATGATATCATTAGTTGGTTTGGCTTTGGATGCATCCAGCGTAGGAATCACGGAATCAAGCTTCGCCAACAGGGAAGTATAAATATCCTGTTGTTTATCATAAACCGGTGAAAGAAATCCGGTTTTGGCTTGTACGGCCTCGGAAAAAGGAACATCGCCATAAGTATCCGTTATCAATTCCAGATTAAACAGCTTCACAATTAACGCAATACCGCGGAGATTGCTCAGCTCATCCTTAGTTGCTGTCAAATTGATTATCTCTTGTGCATTGCCGGCCCCGCTGTAGGCATTGCCCCAGACGCTTGCGTTATAGCTCAGAATGTTGCCTGATGCAACGTATTTATCTCCGTTTGTATAATAGGCAGGATATTCTGCATCGGCCAGAATCTGTGCCCACATACTCTGGAATAAAAGGGCACCTCCGTATCCCTGAATGGCGCCGATGTAATTGAGTTCCGAAGAGGGTAGTAATAAATTCGGATCAAATGAAGATGATGAGGCTTTCGTGGGATCCGTATTCAGGTCATCAAATTTTTTGGTGCATCCCGCTAAAAGCACATATGCTACTAAAGCAGAATATATCATCAATTTTTTCATGGTAATTAATTTTTGAATTTGAAGTTGGCGTTGATTCCAAAGGTTCTGGTTGCTGGCAAACTTGTTCCTTCAATTCCTGCATATCTGACTGTTGCATTGAAGCCTGCTTCGGGATCAATATTGTCACTATGCTTCAGGAGGGTCAACAAGTTACGGCCGACCAGAGAAATCTGGATTGAACTGAATACCGGAATATTTCCAAGTGCCTTTTCGGAAATAGTATAACCTAACGTTACCTGGCGGAGCTTGATGTAATCCCCATTGAGCACGTTTACACGGGATATAGTGGCCAGTCTTTGATAATAACCCTGAGCATCGGCAGAAACGGCGTTCGGTGCACCGCCGGCTGTAACGCCGGTAGTGATTCCGCCTTCTCTGCCAGCCAACGTCATCTTATTTAAGCCCCTGAAAATGCTGTAATAACTGGTGGCTGACAATATCTTATTGCCAAAGTTATAATCCAGCAGGAAGGAGAAGTTGACGTTTCCAAAATTAAAGTCGTTTCTCAATCCTCCGTATTGGGTCGGCAAAACGCTGCCCATGTTTACCAGCGGTCCCTGGATCGGGTAACCACTTCCGTCAACCACGATACTGCCTTTGGAGTCGTACGTATAATCGTGTGCCTGGATCTGCGGGCCAGACAGACCTTTTACGAATGCGGTATTGGCATTCAGTGGCCGATAAGTTCCCTGACCTACATCCTTTCCATTAGCATCGGTCTGAAGTATTTTATTCTTAACTGTGGTAAAGTTGAAGGTCACATTCCAGTTGAAATTTCTGGTCCTGACCGGTGCTCCCGTAATCTGTATTTCAACACCGTTATTCTGAGTGGAACCGTTTGCTATTACTGTACTGGAATACCCTGTGGCAGGGCTAAGATTCGCATTCATAATTTCATGCGTGGTTTTCTGCATGTAATAGGCGATATCAAATCCTAACCGATTGTCATAGAATTTCAGTTCGGTTCCAAATTCTATTTCAGTTTTTGTAAACGGTTTCAGGAATAAATTTGGAAGCGTACCACTGAAATTTCCCGTTGGTACAGCTTGACCGTTATAAGAAATGGCATTTCCCACGCCATAGTATAAGGCGGTCTGATAAGCGTCTGAAGGCTCCCCGCTGGTTTGTGCGTAAGAAGCCCGGAGTTTACCGTAATTCAGG
>DASRLM010000430.1:0-4138 GCA_035648455.1 Puia sp.
CGTTAAAAAGGAATCGAAAATTAAAAAACCGTTCTTATGCTATTTGACCCGTTGCAGATTAAAAGTATTTCATTAAAAAACAGGATTGTAATTTCCCCGATGTGTCAGTATTCCTCAATGGATGGTTTTGCAAACGACTGGCACCTGGTTCATCTGGGAAGCCGCGCTGTGGGCGGCGCTGCGCTGATCATGCAGGAAGCCACCGCTGTCACGGCAGAGGGGCGGATTACGCCGGATGATATGGGCCTCTGGAAAGATGAGCAGATAGAACCCTTATTACGAATTACCCGCTTTATTCACACGCAGGGCGGCATTGCCGGTATCCAACTCGCCCATGCGGGGCGCAAGGCCAGCAACACATCTCCCTGGAAAGGCGGCAAATCGCTTTCTGTAAAAGAGGGCGGATGGATATGCAAAGCGCCTTCACCCCATCCCTTCTGGGATACCGATCCGGTGCCGGATGCTTTGTCGCGGCAGGGTCTTGCGGAACTGATTGGGGATTTCCGTTTGGCGGCCCGCAGGGCACTGGATGCGGGCTTTCGGGTATTGGAAATTCATGCTGCGCACGGTTACCTGCTGCACGAATTTCTTTCCCCCCTGAGCAATCAGAGAACGGATGATTATGGGGGAAGTTTTGAAAACAGGACGCGTTTGCTCATTGAAACGGTCGCCGCCATACGAACGGTATGGCCGGAAAGTCTTCCGCTGTTTGTGCGCATTTCCGCCACCGACTGGGCCGATGGCGGTTGGAATGCCGATGAGTCGGTAAGGCTGGCTGCCATTTTAAATCAGGGCGGAGTTGATCTCATGGATGTTTCATCGGGTGGGTTGGTACCCCATGTAATGGTTCCGGTGGCACCGGGATATCAAACCCCTTTTGCTGAGCGGATCCGGAAAGAGACCGGTATGCTCACCGGAGCCGTGGGACTGATCACAAAACCTTCCCAGGCGGAAGAGATCATCAGCTCCGGAAAGGCGGACCTGGTTCTCATTGCAAGGGAATCCCTGCGCAATCCCAATTTCCCGTTAACAGCAGCAAAGGAACTGCACACGGATACGCCATGGCCACCGCAATATGAAAGAGCAAAATAAAAAAAGGTCCCGGCATAACCGGGACCAGTAAATTTGGCCATTGATTTTTCGCTGATTGGATTTTGGACTACGGGTTTGGGACGGTTTGGAACCTGGTTTCGGTTGGTTTCACAGGGATCAGAAAATTTTCAATGGCCTTGGTTTTCATCGGGATTGGATAGGGTGTTTAACAGGTTAGCAACGTTTTCGGGTAGCGGTTTCGGAGGTTGGTTATTCTACGTTTAAGGATAGCAGTGATTGATCTTCATAGGTTAAATAATATTCCGGGTAATTTTTCAAATTCATAGGTCTTGTCAATGAAATAATCGGCGCCCATCCGCAGACTCAGTTTCCTGTAATAATTACCGGCCTCATTGCTGACAACAATGATTTTGGTTCTCAGATCGTTCTTGCGTATATGGGTCAGTAAATCCAGCCCACTTTTCACCGGCAGGTGGATATCCAGCAGAACCACATCCGGTTTTTCCCGTTCAAAAAGGAATTTACCTTCCTCGAAATCGTGGGCATCTGAAAATCCGGAAATATTTTCTGCATGGCGCAACAAGTGGCGAAGGCGGGCGATGATCAGAGATGAATCATCTACGATCAACACTTTTAACTTTTGCTTTATGTCGTATGCTTCAATCACAGCACAAAGAAAGATCAAAATTGGCCGGGATAAAATAGAACCTTCTATCCTATTTCTATCGTTTACTTTGCGGAAACTTGTACTATTCCGTACTACAGGGATGGAGGAGAGAGGCGGTCATCCGTCATACCCCATCATTCGGGAGTAAAAAAGAAAAAACACTTCCTTTTCCAGGTTCACTTTCAATTATCAGCGATCCGCCGTTGCGGGCCAGAAACTCTTTGCAAAGCATCAAACCCAGGCCTGTTCCGCTTTCTTTTGCCGTTCCGTGAGTACTGAAATAATTGTTCTGGTGAATACAACGGATGGTATCGGCATCCATACCGATACCATTATCCCCGATGGAAATTTTGGAAAAGGCCCCTTCCGGTTTTAAACTGATGCTGATCTTTCCTCTGGCCGGAGTGAATTTAATTGCGTTGGAAAGCAGGTTTCTCAACACCAGGGTTATCGTGTCTTTATCGGCATTTACGATGCATTGTCGGGGAACATCGCAGCGGATGGAAATTTTTTTTGACGATGCCTGTAATTTCTGCACATTCACTACTTCTTCAATGATGGATGCCATATGCAGCGGATGCGGCAAAAGCTGCTCGGAATTCATCTGGCTCTTTACCCAATGCAGGAGGTTCTCCATAAGTCCGGTGGTATAGTTGAGATCGGTGACCACATCCGGTATGATGGCCTTGATCTCATCCCCGCTCATATCCGATTTCTGCATGCTGCCAAAAAGGTTCCGCAAGGCATACATCGGCGTTTTCATATCATGGGAAATCACTGAGAAAAGCTTATTCTTTAAGGAATTCAGCTCCCCGAGTTCCACGGCTTTTTCTTCAATTTCCTTTTTCTGGCGTTCAATCTTTTCGTTGGTTTCCTGAAGCGCCTTGTTCGAGGCCAGTATGCCGATCTGATAAAGGTTGTTTTCTTTTTTTATCAGGAACAGCGCATAAAAAATAAACAGGATGGCCGTAATCTGGTTGAAAAAATACAGGAACTGATTGGTCAGGTGCAGTTGATAGTCATAATGATTATTTAAAACCACGAGCACAAAATAACTGATCATGGTGAAGCCAACCGAGAACAGCATCTGGCTGATCAGGGGAAGGAAAAAAACAGCCAGTATTCCGTTCAGTATGAAATACAGTTCCACACCCAGGTTCATGCCGCTCATGTAAACGATGGAGGTCACCAGCGGATACAGTACAAAATAACTGATCATGCCGGCTTCATACCGGTAATAGAAATTCAGATAAAGGACAAGCAGGCTGACCCAGGCCGGGAGGCTGGCCATAAAAAAAGTACTCAGCGGGAAACGTACACTTCCGAAAAAACAAATCAGGGGAACGATTATTCCTGTGAGGAACTGAAAAAAATTAAGCTGATTGAAAATGCTCAGTTTTCGCTTCTCCAGTTCATCCATGGTTTTGGTGAAACCGAAGGACTTAATCTCTTCCAGAAACTGATGTGATTTTTGAGAAAGTGCGCCCATCTTCGATGGGAAATTGCTGTTCCGGACCTTATAAGAAAACCGCGGCCATTTTTTCCAGAGCCGCACCAGCGGATTGCCACCAGGGAAAAGTTTATTTTTTTCCTGTAAGGCATTGGGGATACCGGAACTTTTCATTCAATATTGGTCTTATGAAAACCTGTTATCCAGGCACAGAACAATTTAGGAATTATTTGCCGAAACTACAAGAAGGCTTTTGAATTGACCTGCCTGAAGATCTTCCAAAGCAGTATTTGAACCTGTTACAGAATGATTTAAAATAAAAAGAGCGCCCAATGAGACGCTCCGTAAAAATTGATGAATGACCAGCCTATGATGCCGGTTTTAAAATTTTACCGGGCAACAGCCGCCTTTTCCTTCTTTCTGGCTTTTTTCAATGCTGCTTCAATTCCTTTGCTCAGGTTATCAAAAGTGGGCTTGCCGCTAAATGGTTCTCCGTTGATGAAAAATGCGGGCACCGTGGTAACGCCTTTTTGGATTCCTTCGCGAAGGTCACCCTGAACCTGCCAGCCATACGTTGCATTCACCAGATGATCCAGGAATTTCTTATTGGAAATGCCAGCCTCCCTGGAGTGCAGTTTCAAACTGGTTGTTCCCAGATTGTGCCTGTTGTGAAATAAAATGTTATGCATTTCCCAGAATTTACCTTCCTGAGCAGCAGCCACCGAAGCTTCGCCTGCTTTTAAACTGCGCTGGTGAATTTTGGTTAGCGGAAAATGACGGAAATTGAATCTTACCTTTCCTTCATATTCCTCCATGATTTTCTTTACCACTTCGTGCGCCTTGGCACAATCCTCATTTTCATACTCCCCGAACTCAACCAGCGTTACCGGAGCAGTTTTTGGTCCTACGAATACGTCCCTGGGTTCAATGATTTCAATGATTTCTTTCTTAAAAGCCATGATGTATAT
>DASRLM010000431.1:0-6364 GCA_035648455.1 Puia sp.
TCCCTTAACAGGGGATCCGGCATCTGAATATTTTTCGTGATGCTGCTTTTATTGGCCGGGATATTTCGAGTATAGGAAATCCAGTGCTTCCCGATCGGGTAATTTCTTAGCCACCGGCTTTTCGTCAAGGAACATCGCTACGGGATCTTTTGCTGAAAATGCGGGCCAAACGGGCAATCCGGGACCGTTTGGATTACCGGTCTTTACAAATTGGGTCCAATAGCCGCTCATGATTTCTTCCAGGTTCCTGTCTGCCGGTTCCCAGGGCCTCTGAATACTGTCCAGGTTGTGAAAAGCATATCCGATTTCTGCAGAATGATAGGCTCCGAATCTTTTTTTATCGCCGGTTGCCGGTGGCTTCCGGATGAATTGATAAAGAAAAGTTTTTGCAGGGCTGTTTGCATTTTGTTTGAGTGCCCAGATATACTGGGGTATGCCGATCGTTTTGTCCACACTCAGCGCCATTTGCGAAGCCTGCGATTCCGAATCCGTGGCGGAAGGGAAATATTTTGAAAAGAGTACAGAATCTGAATCGAAGGATGCGCTTTCCCTGGCGAAATCCTCTTTTTTCCTGATGCCCATCAGGAATCCTTCATCCGCGTTCCAGCCGGTTAAAAAGGGCACGTGGGTTTGTTCCGATCTTTTATATATATCTGCAATGGAGGCCGGCAACAGGTATCCGTCAGCAATGGGTGCATACAGGCCCGAAGCTTTTTGCAGTATACTTGCCGGCAGCGCCCGCATCTCCATCATGTTTTTTGCTTTCAGTCTTTCCGCCAGAACAACGCCCTGCTGCTCCGCGGTTTTTAAATCCTTCATGTTGATCAGTGGGTTCTCCAGAACAAGCGATCCGCTTTCGGCAATGGCGCCCTGAAATAAACCCCTTGCCAGCGGTGAGGCCAGGAGACAATTGACACTGATGGAGCCGGCGGACTGCCCCGCGATGGTTACCCGGTCCGGATCTCCTCCGAATGCCGAAATATTTTTATGCACCCATTTTAATGCGGCGATCTGATCCATCAGTGCATAATTTCCGGAAACATGATGCGGATCCTCTGCAGAGAGTCCGGGATGAGCCAGGAATCCAAAAACGCCCAGGCGATAATTGAATGTAACAAAAATGATTCCCTTCTGCGCGAGGGCTTCACCAGAATAACCAGCCGTGGCAGCGCCTCCTGTAATGAAACCGCCTCCGTATATCCAGACCATCACGGGTCTTTTTTCTTTCGAAGATTTTGCGCCTGTCCATACATTCAGGTACAGGCAATCTTCGCTGAGCGGTTCCTGAGGAACCACAAATTCGGGTCCGATCATTAAAAATGAAATGGGTTTGGGTTGCATCGGACTCGGTCCGAACCGGTCGCAGATTATCACTCCGTTCCAGGTTGCCGAAGGCTGCGGCGCTTTCCATCGCAATGCACCCACCGGCGGTGCGGCAAACGGAATGCCTTTATAAACGGTTACGCCGGTATGTTCCTGGTATACTCCGGAAATCAAACCGCTTCCGATCCGGATGGGCGTCGCCGGATTTTGAACAACGTCCGTATTCAGGACACCAACTGTATTCATTTGATGGAACGACATCGATCCTGTAATCAACACAAAAAAAACAAGTGTTTGTTTTTTCATTTCATGTTTGTTTAGGTTTCAGAATCACCGGGAGCGTATGCAGCCTGGCAGAAGGTTCCGGCGCACGACAATTTATGCTAAAAACGGATATGGACATCCCCGTTTGCGGCGGTCTTGTCTTTTATCGCTTTTGTCCGCCCGGCTCCTGGATTCCGCAGGTTCGTAAAAAGATGTGACAAACTTCCGTAAAATAGACTATCTTTGTTTTTCTGTATGTTATGACTCTTGCTGCGTTTTCTTTTGAGTGTTTAATTATCTCCAGAGTTTTCCCCGTGACAGTGTAACGTAAGGCAGGTAAAGTACCCTGTATCCCAGCGGTAGCCTTACCACATTTTTTACTTAATATTATTCAAATTGTTATTTTCAGAACTAGGCCTTATTGAGCCCTTGCTCAAAGCCGTAGACCAGGAAGGCTATAAAACGCCTACTCCAATCCAGGAACAAGCTATTCCCGTTGTTTTAGCAGGCAGGGACCTGCTCGGTTGTGCCCAAACGGGTACCGGGAAAACCGCGTCTTTCGTATTGCCTTTATTGCAGCGCATGCACCAGCAGAAGGAAGCGGCTGGCTTTAAGGGACATACTATTAAAACCCTTGTTTTAACGCCCACCCGCGAGCTGGCCACGCAGATTCATGAATCCATAGGAACCTATGGAAAATTCCTGAGCCTGAGGTCGGTCGTCATTTTTGGCGGTGTTCCCCAGGGCAGGCAGGTACAGGAACTGCGCAAAGGATGTGATTTTGTAGTGGCCACTCCCGGCCGTTTGATGGATCTGCTCAATCAGGGCGTTCTGTCGCTGAACGGTATCGAGTATTTTGTGTTGGATGAAGCCGACCGGATGCTGGATATGGGTTTTGTGGTGGAAGTAAAACGCATTATTGCCAAACTGCCAAAAAACAGGCAGACCTTATTCTTTTCCGCCACCATGCCACCGGCCATTCTTTCCCTGGTTCAGATATTACTGACGAATCCGGTAGAGATCTCCGTTACGCCCGAATCCCCAACTACGGAACTGGTGGATCAGTCACTCTACTATGTGCAGAAGTCAGAAAAGCGTTCCCTGTTGCATCATCTGTTGAAAAACGGGAGTCGTAAAAGTGTGCTGGTATTTACGCGAACGAAACATGGCGCTGACCGGGTAGCCAGGGATTTAAATCGTTCCGGCTTTCAGGCAACGGCATTGCATGGCGACAAAACCCAACAGGTAAGAGAACGATCCTTGCAGGGGTTTAAAGATGGTAAATTGCAGATCCTGGTTGCAACGGATATTGCAGCCCGTGGTATTGATATTGACGAATTGGGCCTGGTTGTTAATTTTGATCTCCCCAATATTCCCGAAACCTATGTACACCGGATCGGCAGAACAGGCAGGGCAGGTGCATTCGGGAAAGCCATTTCTTTCTGCGATTACGAAGAGAAAATTTATCTCAAGGATATCCAGAAACTAATTGGTCAAACCGTTCCCGTGGTTACGGATCACCCTTTCCATGTTAAACTCATGGAGCCCTTGTCCACGGCAGTTGCCGCAGCGTCCTCCGGTCGCACGGCAGGTGGAGGAAGACGGTATGGAAGAAAATTTTCTCAACGATAAGGATAGGACCATGTCCACATTTCCCCTGCGGGTTATTATAACCGGCACTACCGGTATGGTGGGAGAAGGCGTTCTGCATGAATGCCTGCTCTCGCCGGAGGTAGAATATGTATTGCTGGTATCTAGGAAATCATCCGGCGTGCAGCATCCTAAAATAAGGGAAATCGTCCATGCTGATTTTCTGGATCTTTCGTCCATCACATCCGGATTGACCGGATACAATGCCTGTTTTTTTTGTCTCGGTGTTTCATCGGTGGGCATAAAGAAAGCGCTGTATGAAAAGCTCACCTACGATCTCACGATGGGATTCGCTTCCACCCTGGTGAAACAAAATCCGGGCATGGTGTTCTGTTATATTTCCGGACGCGGAACGGATACTTCGGAAAAAGGGAAAATGCATTGGGCGCGCGTGAAGGGCAAAACAGAAAATGATTTACAGAAATTGCCATTTAAAGCAGTCTATTCATTTCGTCCCGGCATCATGACACCTACCAAAGGATTAAAAAACACGTTGCCGATGTATAAGTGGGCAGGCTGGCTGATTCCGATTATCAATGCGGTTTTCCCACATTCAGTGATCAGCCTCGCGGAGCTGGGCCGGTCTATGATCCATGTCGTTACCCGCGGGTACAAAAAAAGCGTACTCGAGATCAGCGACATCCTGCTTCTCGCTGCAGATGCCTGAACAGGTGTTCGCCCGCTGATCCGGTTGCCTACTCCGTGTATGATGCGCAATGGATTTTTCTCTATCCGCATTGCCTGGAATTTACCGCCGGTTTACTGATTGCATCCCATTATTCCAAATTGTTGTTTAACGCGCCAGCCATTAGTTTTGCAACCATGATCGCATTTGCTCCCCTTATTGCTGAAAAATTAAAGATCCGTACACAACAGGCAGAAACCGTACTCGCGTTGCTTTCCGAAGGAGCCACCATTCCCTTTATTGCCCGTTACCGGAAAGACAGAACAGGCGCCCTGAATGAAGTGCAGATCCAGCAGATCCAGGATGAATCAAAAACATTAAAAACATTTACGGAGAGAAGAACGGCGATTGAAAAGTCGATCAATGAACAGCAGAAAATGACGCCGGCCCTGCAGGAAAAACTGGATCATGCGCTTACCCTGGTGGAACTGGAAGATATTTATCTCCCCTATAAACCAAAACGGAAAACAAAAGCGCAGGCTGCCCGCGAAAAAGGACTGGAATCGCTGGCCCTGCTGATCCTGGAACAGAAACCATTGGATGTGCAGGCTGCTGCGGAATCTTTTGTCCGGGATGAAATAAAAACTCCGGACGAAGCGCTGCAGGGTGCGCGGGACATCATTGCCGAAATGATCAACGAACACGAAACCGTGCGTGCGCGGATGCGTAAACTGTTTGAGGAGACCGCAAATATCGAAAGCAAACTGCTTTCCGGAAAAGAGGCAGAGGCGGTAAAATTCAGGGACTATTTTGACTATGCTGAAAAAATATCCACCGTTCCGTCTCACCGCATGCTGGCCGTGCTGCGGGGATTCATGGAAGGCTTTCTCCGAATGACCATCTCTCCCAGGGAAGAAGAAGCCCTGGATCTGATCGGCGACGAATTTATTAAAAGTTCCGGCGCCGCTGCGGAGGAAATAAAAAAAGCCATCAAAGACGGTTACCGGCGTTTGCTGCAGCCGGGACTGGAAAGTGAATTCAGGATGGCCCTCAAAACGAAGGCCGACGAAGACGCCATCCTGGTTTTTGCGGAGAACCTGCGACAGCTTTTACTGAGTTCCCCGCTCGGATCAAAAAGGATACTGGCCATTGATCCCGGTTACCGAACGGGTTGCAAAGTGGTTTGCCTGGATGAACAGGGAAACCTGAAGCAAACTGACCTGATCTTTGTGCATGAATCCGGTCGCGTTCAGGAGGCGGAAAAAAAGATCCGCAACCTGGTGAGCCGCTGTCAGATTGAAGCCTTTGCCATCGGAGACGGAACGGCGGGCAGGGAGACGGAACAATTCATCAAAAAACTGGATCTTAATATCCCCGTTTTTTTAGTAAATGAAGACGGGGCATCGGTATATTCCGCATCGGAAATTGCGCGGGAAGAATTTCCTGATCAGGACATTACGATCCGGGGAGCCGTGAGCATCGGCAGAAGACTGATGGATCCACTGGCGGAGCTGGTAAAAATTGACCCGAAAAGCATCGGGGTTGGACAGTACCAGCATGATGTAAACCAGTTCCGGTTAAAAGAAAAACTGGATCAGACCGTAATCAGTTGCGTAAATGCAGTAGGTGTAAATCTGAATACGGCCGGAAAACAATTGCTAAGTTATGTGAGCGGGATAGGAGAGAGCCTGGCTGAAAATATTGTCAAACACAGAACGGAGATCGGGAAGTTCAGCAATCGCAAGCAATTGCTGAAGGTTACACGGCTCGGTGAAAAAGCATTTGAACAATGCGCCGGTTTTATGCGAATCCCAAAAGGTGATAATCCGCTGGATGAAAGTTCCGTACATCCCGAAGCTTATCCGGTAGTGGAAAAAATGGCAAAGGATTCCGGTGTGGAAGTACGCGCCCTGATCGGGAACGAAGAACTCATAAAAAAAATCAATCCGAAGCAGTATATATCGGAGACGTCCGGCGAACACAGTATCAAAGACATATTAAACGAATTGAGAAAACCCGGACTTGATCCAAGAACCGGCCTCGAGGTTTTTGAATTTGCCGCCATTTTCAAAATAGAAGACGTTCAGCCAGGCATGATCGTTCCGGGTGTAGTAACGAACCTCACGCGCTTCGGCGCATTTGTGGATATCGGTGTTAAGCAGGACGGGCTGGTGCACGTAAGCGAAATTGCCCACCGGTACATCACGGATCCGAATGAGGTATTAAAGCTCAATGATAAAGTTCAGGTGAAAGTGACGGAGGTGGATCTGCCGAGAAAGCGGATCGCGCTCTCTATCAAACAGGCACAGGAACAGCCCGCCAAAAAACGAATTCCCAATGTGTATCCGGATCAGAAAAAGACGGCTCCTGCTTCGGTTTCCCTCGAGGATGCACTAACCGCGCTGAAAATGAAATTTAAATCATCCGGTAGTTCCGGCAGGTGATGAGATTTTGTCTGGCCGGCGCTGTCAATTATTTCATCCATTTTACAATGGCCAATAC
>DASRLM010000432.1:0-5670 GCA_035648455.1 Puia sp.
CTTTACGCTTGCCAGCTTGTTTCCTTTAAGGGCCGAACCAGCCACGCTTAGTCTGATGAATCTTCCGCAATGATTCAGCTCATGGCAGGATCACGTGGTCCGTTTTTAATTTTAAATTTTCATTCAAAGCTCATCTTATAATCCACGCTTATCTTACCTTTTGAAATATCGTCCAGTTTGCCGCGGAGTAATTTACGCTTGAGCGGCTTCAGGTAATCAATGAAGAGTTTGCCTTCAATATGATCGTATTCGTGCAGGATAACCCGGGCGGAAATCCCGTTAAAGGTTTTTGTATAACGATGAAACTGTTCATCATCATATTCCAGCGTCACTTCTTCATTCCGCATTATTTCTTCCCGTATCTTGGGAATACTCAGGCAGCCCTCGGCGTAGGACCAGGGCTCTCCTTTTAATTTCTTTACGCTGGCGTTGATAAATACCTGTTTGATGCCGGGACCGTCGGGATACCTGTCTTTTTCGTCTTCGTCCAGGTTATTGAACACCTGGGTGCTGTCCACAATGAACAGGCGTATGGGTTTATTGACCTGGGGCGCCGCCAGTCCAACCCCGCTGCTTTCATACATGGTTTCCCACATATCTTCGATCAGTTTAGGCAGGTCGGGATAATCTGCAGTAATTTCCTGCCCGCGGGTTCTCAATACCTGTGCCCCGTAGGCAATTATCGGTAAAATCATGGGCAAATTTAATAAAGTTGAGGGATTCAGCGCTTATCGGGGTTGACGGGTGACAGTTGACGGATGACCGTCTTTTATTGCGAATTCGCACCTGAAGTCCGTCAACCGTCATCCGTCATCCTTTTCTATTCAGCAAAAACTCCTGCAACATCATCGTCGCGGCCACCTGATCCACGGTTCCCTTTTCCTTTCGTTTGCTTTTTTTCAGTCCCATGGTCAGCATGGCGCGGGATGCCATTACCGAAGTATACCTCTCATCTACAGGAAGCACGGGTATTTCCGGGAATTTTCGTTTCAGGATGCCGATGATGCGCTGAACATGGGCTGTCGTATCCGTTGGACTGTCATCCAGGTTCTTCGGATCACCGATCAGGATCAGCTCAACGGATTCCTTAGCCAGATAATCCGTTAAAAAAGTAAAAATCCGGGCAGAATCAACGGTGGTAAGAGCAGTGGCTATGATCTTCAATGGATCTGTTACGGCGATGCCGGTTCTTTTCAACCCATAATCGATGGCCAGTATGCGCGGCATAAAATCAGTGTTTATGCGTGATGATATCGGCAATCACAAAAAGGGCAAACATCACGCTGGCGATGCCGTTGGCGGTCATGAAAGCCAGGTTGACCCTGCTCAGGTCCTGCGGTTTTACAATGGTGTGCTGGTAAATCAGCATACCGGTAAACAACAACATGCCGGGCCAGTACCAATATCCAAAATCACCCTGAAGGCCGGCGGCAAGTACGAACAGGGCACTGGCCACGTGCAGCAGGCTGGAAACAAAAAGTGCATTCTTTTTGCCCAGGGAAGCGGGAATAGAATATAAATGCTGGGTTTTATCAAATTCTTCATCCTGCAGCGCATAAATGATATCGAAACCGCTCACCCAGCAAATAACCGCGCCGGAAAATAATAAAGGGAGAATGGCGAAATGTCCCGTAACCGCCAGAAATGCCCCGATCGGCGCCAGGGATAATCCTACCCCCAGCACGAGGTGGCAAAGAGCCGTGAACCGTTTGGTGTAACTGTAAAATAAAATCACAAAAAGGGCAACAGGCGACAGAAAAAAACAAAGCGGGTTGATGAACCAGCAGGCGAGCATGAATAACAAACAACAGACGATCACAAATCGCAGAACGCTACTGGCGGCTAAAATGCCTTTGGGGATTTCGCGGATGGCCGTTCTGGGATTTTGCGCATCGAAATGGCGGTCCATAAACCGGTTGAACGCCATAGCCGCACTCCGGGCAGTGATCATGCAGAACAGTACCAGGACAAATTTTACCAGCAGCACGGAAAAGGAAAGCGGCCCTGCATCTGGAAACTGCTCCTGGTGATAGATGCCCAGAAAAAATCCAATCATCGCAAAGGGCAGCGCAAATAAGGTGTGCGAGAATTTAATGAGACTGAGATAATTTTTAACTGTTGACATGCACTGGACTAATTTAGATTAAAATAAAGGGATGTGTGTTAAAGTGATAATATGTAAAATTGAGGACCTGAGTTCATTCTCACATCAGCACATCAGCACATCAGCACATTATCACATTTACACATTTGCCTATTAGCACATTCATCAAATCCCCTTCCTCACCATTTCCCACAAAACAATCCCTGCCGCAACCGAAACATTCAATGAGTGTTTCATACCGAATTGCGGGATCTCCAGACAGTCATCACAAAGGGCCAGCACCTGTTCACTCACGCCCTCCACTTCATTTCCAAAAACAACGGCCAGCTTTTGGTTTGGCGGGCACACAAAGGACTGCAAGGAAATGCTTCCTTCGGCCTGTTCCACCGCTGCGATCCGGTATCCGGCATCGCGGAGCCGCTGAACCGCATCAAGGGCAGAATCCATATGGGTCCATTCAACCGTTTCCGTTGCGCCCAGCGCCGTTTTGTGAATGTCGCGATGAGGGGGCTTTGGGGTATATCCGCACAAATAAATATGTTCAGCAAGAAAAGCATCCGCCGTCCGGAACACACTGCCCACGTTGTGCATGCTCCGGATATTCTCCAGCAGCAGGGTTACGGGAAGTTTGTCTGCCTGGCGGAACTCATCCATGCTTTTCCGGGGCAGTTCATCCATCCGTAGTTTCCGCATGTTGCAAAGATACTGGCAGAAGGCGGAAAGAATAAAAGGCAATTCGTTAAGGAAGGGTGTTTCTAAGTTGTTCACACCGTGGAAATCCCTGTTTTTATTGAGGAGCCCTTCCTTACTTTTGCCGCATTCCGCCAGCTCATCCGCCTATTGCGGTAAGTGGAATTCCACCCATGTCCAAAAGTTCCTCAGACACTCCACTGATGCAGCAGCACCGGGCTATTAAACAAAAATATCCTGATGCCATTCTTTTATTCCGGGTTGGCGATTTCTATGAAACATTTGGGGAGGATGCCATTCAGGCGTCCCGGATCCTGGGCATCACGCTTACCAAAAGAAATAACGGTTCGGCCACTTCCAGTGAACTGGCCGGATTCCCGTATCATGCCCTGGATACCTACCTGCATAAACTGGTGAAGGCCGGCCACCGGGTGGCCATCTGCGATCAGCTGGAGGATCCCAAACTGGCCAGAGGGATCGTGAAAAGAGGGGTTACAGAAATGGTTACGCCCGGAACGGCAACCCAGGATAAACTGCTGGAGCACCGGAGCAATAATTTCCTGGCTGCGGTGCATTTTTCCGAGGGGGTTCTGGGGATTGCTTTTCTGGATATCTCCACGGGCGAGTTTTTTACTGCGGAAGGTCCAACGGATTACATTGACCAGCTACTGCAAACCCTGAATCCGGCAGAAGTGATCCTTCAACGTAACCAGCAGAAGACATTCAAGGAATCTTTTGGGGACAGATTTTATACCTATACGCTCGAAAGCTGGATTTTTGATGCTTCCTATGCAACCGACTTATTGCTGAAGCATTTCCAGACGCATTCCCTTAAAGGATTCGGCATAGAACATCTCACCCGGGGCATTATTGCGGCCGGGGCCATCATCCATTACCTGAAGGATACGGAACATCCGCACCTGCAACACATCAGCAGCATCCAGCGCCTCGACCGCGAAAACCATCTCTGGATGGACAAGTTCAGCATCCGCAATCTGGAATTGCTTCCCTCCGGAGAACAACATCATTCGTTGCTGCAAACGATAGACAATACCGTTTCCGCGATGGGTGCCCGGCTGATGAAACGCTGGTTGCTGATGCCGCTGAAAGAATTAAATCCGATTCAGGAAAGGCTGGACCTGGTTGAATTCCTGATCAGGGAGCCGGATCTGCGCAACAGGCTTCTGCAGCATATCCGGCAGTGCGGGGATATGGAAAGAATGTTGAGCAAGGTACCTTCCGGAAAAATCAATCCCCGGGAGGTATTACAACTGGCGCGGGGACTGAAAGAAGTGGCTGCCGTACAAAATCTTTGCGCCGGTTCAGCCAATCCGTATCTGGACAGGCTCATCAGCCTGCTCAATCCCTGTCCTTTGATCGCGGATGAGATCCTTTCAAAAATTGTGGAGCATCCGCCGGTCCAGGCCCTGAAAGGAAACATGATTCGTGCCGGGGTAATGCCGGAACTGGATGATCTGAGAAACATCGCGTCGGGTGGCAAACAGTATCTCGTGGAACTACAGCAGAAAGAATCAGAAAACACCGGCATATCTTCCCTGAAGATCAGTTTTAACCAGGTATTCGGCTACTATCTCGAGGTTACGAATTCCCACAAACACAAAGTGCCGGGAACCTGGATCAGGAAGCAAACGCTGACCAATGCCGAAAGATATATTACCCCCCTGCTGAAAGAATACGAGGAAAAGATCACCGGTGCAGAAGAAAAAATTCAACTGCTGGAACTGCAGATCTATGACCGGCTTATGCTTTCCCTCCAGGACTATATCGCGGCCATGCAGATCAACAGCAGTGTGCTGGCCATACTGGATTGCCTGCTGTGCTTCGCCCAGAATGCCCTGCAGTACAATTATAAAAAACCGGAACTGCACACGGGCATGGAATTACAGTTGCGCGACAGCCGTCATCCGGTAATTGAAAGAAATCTTTCACCCGGTGAAGAATACATTCCGAACGATGTTTTCCTTGATCCGGAAACACAGCAGATTATTATTCTCACGGGTCCCAATATGAGCGGCAAAAGCGCCGTGCTCCGGCAAACGGCCCTGATCACGCTGATGGCACATATGGGAAGTTTTGTTCCGGCGTCTCAGGCAAAGATTCCACTGACCGATAAAATTTTCACAAGGGTTGGCGCTTCAGATAACCTCAGCGGCGGGGAATCTACTTTTCTGGTGGAGATGAATGAAACGGCAAGTATATTAAATAACATTACTACCCGCAGTCTGATCATTCTGGATGAGATTGGCCGTGGCACCTCCACATACGATGGCATCTCCATAGCCTGGAGTATTGCAGAATATCTGTATCGTTCACCATGCAGGCCCAAGACCTTGTTCGCCACGCACTATCATGAACTCAACGAGTTGGAAAATAAATTCCCGGGAGTGAAAAATTACCACATCACGAGCCGGGAACTCGGGAATAAAATTATATTTCTGCGTAAACTGGCGGCAGGCGGCAGCACCCATAGTTTCGGGATTCACGTGGCAAAAATGGCGGGCATGCCGGCGGATTTGATTGACAGGGCAAATCAGATTTTAAAACAACTGGAAGACAGCCGCGGTGCAGAAGGCACCGGGTTAAATGACAGTCTGAAAAAAATGACCGCCCCGCAGGTACAACTGTCCATTTTTGACGTACATACCCAAACCTTTGAGGAGATCAGGAAATTATTAAATGGATTGGATATTAACCGGCTTACGCCCGTAGAAGCCCTGATCAAATTAAGTGAGATCAAAGGCATGCTGAAATGATGTCAACTTCACTCCACCGGGTACAAGTTTACCCCTGGACGGCTCATTTTCGTAATCAGAATCCCGGTTTGGGAAGAATTCATTTTTTCAAAGGCCCATAAC
>DASRLM010000433.1:0-2148 GCA_035648455.1 Puia sp.
GATAATGATTGATCAATTGCGGTTATTTTTATCCTGTAAACATCCAACCAGCCCATGGAAAAGAGCAAATCTTCCCGAAGAATTTTTTTAGAAAAAATGGCATCCGGCGGAGCCGCCATAGCCCTTTCCGGATCCATCCCTGCAAAATTGTTTGCCGGCACAGACCGCCGGCCGGTGCCAGGCGGTGATCCGGAACAACGGGAATGGACGAATGAATCCGGTAAAAAATTTGTTCCGGTAATGATAACCCCGTTTGAGGAAAAGGGCGGGATTGATTTTAATGGACTGGACCGCCTGATCGAATTTTATTTAGCCGCCGGCGTAAAAGGATTTTTCGCCAATTGCAACAGCAGTGAAATGTATCAGCTGACGAATGAAGAAAGGCTTTCCCTGGCGGGGCATGTGGTAAAGAAAGTGAATGGAAAGGTTTCCGTTGTGGCCACGGGTTCCTTCGGTGATACGATGGAGGACAAGGCGGAATTTGCCAAAAAGATGTATCAGACCGGTGTAAATGCGGTTATCCTGATCACCAGTCATTATGCGGGGAAGGAGGAAAGCGACGAGGTCCTGTTCCGCAATTTTGAAAATATGTGCCGTCTTACGGGCAATATGCCCCTGGGATTCTACGAATGTCCTTCACCCTATAAAAGAATCATCAACCCCGGTCTCTTTAAACAATTGCTGGATACCAACCGGCTGATCTATTTTAAGGATACCTCCATCGACCGGGAAAAGATCAGAGCCAAGCTGGCCCTGATCAAAAACAATCCGATGGAATTTTATGATGCGCATACGCCCAATGCCATGTTTTCCCTGCAACTGGGTGCAAAGGGAATGGCCTGCATAGCCGGGAATTTCTATCCGGAAATCCTGGCATGGATGTGCAATCATGCCAACGATCCTGCTAAACGGGAAGATGTTCAGTGGCTCCAGGCTGAATTAACGAAGGCCGATCCCGTGATCTCCCATCACTATCCGATGAGCGCTAAATATTTCCTGCACAAAAGAGGTGTGCCCGTCCGTGCCATCAGCAGAATGTCTCCGGCGGCATTATCGGATACCGAAAAACAAACCCTTGACAGTATGCACGATACGCTGCGCGGATGGCAGCAACGGCTGGGAATTCAAACAGACATCAAATTCTAGTTATTTTCAGCGGGCAGAATATTCTGATTCACCCGGAAGAAATTATCCGGATCATATTTCCGCTTGATCTTTGTTAACCGGTCATAGTTGTGCCGGTAACTGGCTTTAATACGATCCTGCCCCTCGTTCATGATGAAATTCAAATACGCCCCGCCGGAAGAATAGGGATGTAAAGCATCTGAGTATTCTTTACACCAGCTGGAAATTTTATCCGCGTTGGCAGGATCCGGATCAATGCCCACGATCACCCCGGCGTATTTTGCATCCCTGTAGGCCCAGGGAGTTGCGTCTTTCGCCACCCGGCTGGCAGCGCCGCTGATCGGATACAGATGCATCTGGGAAAGTGGCGTTGGTATCTTTGATCCGAATTTCAAATGCGTATTCCGGACTTCCGCCTCCAGTTCATTAAAGAAATCTGCTCTCCAGTACCATTGCAGACCCGGGGGAAGCAAACCATCAAACATCTGCTGAATGGCGGGGTAAGGCATTGGCCCGAGATGATCAAACAAAGGTTTCATGGCCAGGATGGGCTTAAATATTTCATCTGCTTTCTCCAGATCCCCGGCATAGCACCACACCATTCCGCAAAACTGTTTTTTGTGGAGCTGTTCAGGGAATGGCGGCCCGGGGATGACCATCGTTGCAAAAAAACCATTTAATTCGTCCGGTGCATCATGAATAAACTGGTGGTACCAGGCCATGATTTCATTTGTTTTTTCTATGGGCCAGAGGGTGGGACCCCCGAAAACCATTTTCACCGGATGAGCCTGAAATTTAAAGGAGGTTACAATGCCGAAGTTTCCGCCCCCTCCCCGGATGGCCCAATAGAGATCGGGGTTTTGCTTTGCATTCGCGGTAACAAAACGCCCGTCGGCCAACACCATATCCGCTTCCAGGAGGTTGTCGATGGTCAGCCCGTATTTTCTTGACAAATAGCCGACGCCGCCGC
Source organism: Puia sp. (assembly GCA_035648455.1). GTDB lineage: Bacteria > Bacteroidota > Bacteroidia > Chitinophagales > Chitinophagaceae > Puia. The sequence goes on from DASRLM010000433.1 coordinate 2,096, forward strand.
CCAGTGTAAGTCCGCCTACGCCGGTGGTGGAAATGATCCCGGCCGGAACGGCA
>DASRLM010000434.1:0-4266 GCA_035648455.1 Puia sp.
AATGTAAACAAAGTAATAACCGGACCTGCTCTGGCAGGCATTGACGAAAGGCGTCCCATGGATTGGATCATCAAATTTGTCCATTCTTCTCAAACAGTGATTAAGGGCGGCGATCCCTATGCTGTTGCCCTATATGACAAATTCAATAAAATACCTATGCCTGACCATCCTGATCTCACCACCGGTGATATTGAAGGTATTGTGGGCTACATTAAATCTTCAGCGATTGCCGGCAGTGGAAGCGAGACTGCACCCTTCAGGCCTGACAAAATCCATCCGGCCTATTTGCCTCTGTCCTTAAATAGGTTAAACAATTGGGGGTTCGCCGGCGCCTATCTGATCCTGGTATTCCTGCTGATCGGAGCATTGCTGGTCCTTGTCAAAGTAAAAAGTATTCAGCGTAAAATGAGTGGAAAAGGCTAAGACACCCGCTCCCGCATTTTTGCGGACAGATCTTCGCGGTGCATGGGATGGGAAATATCAATTAAAGCTTTTGCACGTTCTGTCAAGGTTTTGCCGTGCAAATAGGCAATCCCGTATTCAGTGACAACATAGTGAACGTGGGCCCGGGTAGTCACTACGCCGGCCCCGGGTTTCAGCATCGAAACAATTTTGCTCTCGCCTTTACTGGTTGTGGAAGACAGGGCAATGATGGGTTTTCCACCTTGCGATAATGAAGCGCCGCGCATAAAATCCATTTGCCCTCCTACGCCTGAATACATTTTTGGCCCGATGGAATCAGCACAAATCTGCCCCGTAATATCCACCTCCAGCGCGCTGTTGATTGCCGTCACTTTGGGATTCTGCCGGATAACATGGGTGTCGTTCACGTAACCAATATCCAGCATTTCAATGAGGGGATTATCATGTACAAACTGATACAGCCGTTTTGTTCCCAGCATAAAACTGGAAACGATTTTATGTTGATGCTTTTTCTTCAGCTCACCGGTAATTACACCCGCCTGAATCAGATCAATGATCCCATCAGAGAACATTTCTGTATGGATCCCGAGCTTTTTATGTCCGCCGAGCATGCTGAGAACGGCGTTGGGAATCTTGCCGATACCCATTTGCAGGGTGGCGCCATCTTCAATCAGGGACGCCACGTGCCGGCCAATGGAGTAGGTCAATGCATCCGCCTCCTCTGTTTTTACTTCAGGGATTTCGTCATCCACTTCCACCAGCGTACTGATTTTGCTTTTATGGATAAATCCGCCACCATGCGTTCTGGGCATATTGGGATTGACCTGCGCAATGATACAGCCGGCTGTTTCTAAAACTGCAGGCGCAATATCCACCGATACACCGAGTGAGCAAAAACCATGTTCATCAGGAGGAGATACCTGAATCAGCGCAAAGTCAATTTTTATTTCCCCGCTTCTGAATAAAGCCGGAATCTCGCTTAAGAATACCGGAATATAGTCTGCCCTTCCTTCCTGGACGGCCTTACGAAGATTTGCCCCGATAAAAAAACATTTTACCCTGAATACATCTTCCATCCCGCTGGCTGCATAAGGGGCTTCCCCCTCCGTGTGCATTTGATAAATGCTAATGTTTTTCAATTCACCGGCTCTCGCAGCCAGTGCCTTAATCAGCTGCTGCGGAGCCGCAGCGGCAGTTTGGATGAACAAATTGCTTCCGGAACTGATCTGCCGGACAGCCTGTGCTGAAGTTAAATACATAATCAGGGATATGGACTTGAAACGGAGCCACTAAACATTATGGGCAATAAATACCGGGATCGAATTTTTTCTGATGATCTGTTCTACGAAACTCGGCTTGAATAACATGGACGTGCCCGACCTGGAAAAGGATCCGGCAACCAATAGGGTATGCTTTTTATTCTGCAGCCACTCGCGAAAAGATTGGTCGGCTTGAAAGTGCAGTTTGGTAATATTTCCGGAATCAAAATGAGCATTCGAATACTCTTTCAGCAGATCCATATCGGGAATATCTTCCGTTTCATCGTCTTTTACGTAGACGAACTCAACAGGAAATTCGTCAAACTGGGAAAAAAGATGACTGAACTGTTTCAGCGCGAATGCGCTCTCTTTTTTACCATCATAGGCTACCACGACACGCTCAACGGACGAAAAGCTTTCAGGAATGATCATTACCGGGCATTCTGCTATCCGCAGGGCTTCTTCCATAAATGAATTGGGCTGATCCTGGAGAATTTCTTTGCAAAACAATTGTTCGCTGATCAGCGCCAGATCCGCAAAACGGGTTTCTTTAATAAACTGCTCCTGATCCCAGCCGTCTTCATACTCTTCGATCTTGTGCCGGATACCATAGGATTCACATTCATGAACAAATCTCTCCCTGCTTTTAATAATGGATTGTTTTTCTTCTTCCACCAGGCGAATATAGGGTGCCGCAAAAGCACTATAAACCGGGGAGCTTAATTGCCGGATGGCTATTCCGGTAAAAAACATTCCTTTCAGGGTTATGGGCTCACTGACCTGCAGCGATTTGATGAATTTAAATGCGCCTTCAGGGAAATGATCTCCATCGCAGGCAAAAAGTATTTTTTTCATAAAAATGTATTTAAAATAATCAGATGATTCATTCATTGCTCAGAATCACTTTCAGGCTTTTTTCCTTTGCTGCATGCCCGAAAGTTTCATAGGCCTCCACAATATTGCTTAGCTTAAAATGATGGGTAATTAGTTTTTCCGGCTGGAGTTTTCCGGAGCTTACGGTTTTTAGCAACATGGGCGTCGTGACCGTATCTACCAGCCTGGTAGTGATTGTAATATTCTGTGCCCATAGTTTTTCCAGATGCAGTTCCACTGATTTACCATGCACACCAACATTGGCGATATGGCCGCCGGGCGCAATAATGGATTGACAGAGTTCAAAAGTTGCCGGCACTCCAACCGCTTCCACCGCAACATCCACTCCCCTGTTTTCGGTAAGTGCGAATATTGTTTTGATCGCATCATCCTTTTGGCTGTTGATTACATGTGTGGCGCCAAACTTTCTGGCTACCCCAAGCCGGTTATCGTCCATGTCAACCATAATAATACAGGCCGGCGTGTAGAACTGGGCAGTTAATAATACGGCAAGGCCGATCGGGCCGGAACCCACGATGGCCATGGTATCTCCCGGTTTCACCTGGCCATTCAGCACGCCGCATTCAAAACCGGTAGGCAGAATATCACTTAACATGACCATGGCTTCATCACTGGCGCCTGCGGGAATGGGGTAAAGGCTGTTGTCCGCAAAGGGGATTCTCACATATTCGGCCTGGGTTCCATCTATCAGATGGCCGAGTATCCACCCACCGCTCTCACAATGGGAATACATACCTTTTTTGCAATAGGCACATTTCCCGCAGGAGCTGATGCAGGAGATCAGCACCCGGTCGCCTTTCTTAAAGCTGCTAACCGCGTTCCCGGCTTCCTCTATGATGCCTATTCCTTCATGTCCAAGTATTCTGCCTTCCGTCACTTCCGGCACATCGCCTTTCAGAATATGCAGATCGGTGCCGCAAATGGTTGTTTTCACAATCTTTACAATAACATCTGTAGATGCCTGTAAAACAGGCCGGGCTACTTCATCCCAGGATTTCTTGCCCGGGCCGTGATATACGAGTGCTTTCATGTAGTAAAAGTAGCCCGGGTATTATCCGGAAATCGTAAGATGGGTCAGCTGCTCTTATGATATTAATCATAAGGAGCAGGTGGCACTTGTCAATCCGGAAGAAAAGGATGAAATTAATCAGCCTGAAATGAGCCCATCGCGCCCATGTCGGCGTCGGCAAAGGAGTGGTCCACGAAAGTATATGTTCCCTTTTCCGGTATAACAAATTCCACGATGGCCCCGCTTGCAGGACCCAGGAAAACCGATTGCATACCAACCAGCTGATTCTTTGGGTTCCCGTCAAGCCATATCTTATCCAGGATGGTTCCAATCACATGAAAATTAGTGGCATTGTTAGGCCCGTCGTTCATGATGTATAAACGAATCCTTTCGCCTGCTTTAACTTTCAGGGGATGCACAACATACTGCGCTACTTTTCCATTGAATGTTACATAACTGGGTTGCTTCAATCTTGCTTTGGCTGTATCGGGAATATAATAGTCGCCCTTTTTCGACAGATAGTATTCGTTTTGAATAATGGCAAATTCCCTGTCGGGCTTTCCCGGAAATCCTTCTTTCGGCTCAACAATAACCATTCCGATCATTCCGTAGATCATGTGCATAAGCACCATGGGTGTTCCGCAGTGATACATAAATACACCAGGATAATTGGCGGTCCAG
>DASRLM010000435.1:0-4959 GCA_035648455.1 Puia sp.
GCCGGTGTACATCATCGTCATCGGTCTTGAGCTCCTGCTCAGTCACCTGCAGCACCGCAAATCCTACAGCTGGAAAGATACGGCAAGCAATGTATACCTCATGTTGCTGAATGCCGGGATCGACCTTTCTTTCCGGGCGATTTATGTGGCCATTCTGATTCTCCTATTCGAACACAAACTGGTTTCCTGGAAAACAGGTGTTAGCTACTGGCTGCTGCTGGTGCTGGCAGAAGATTTTTTATACTACTGGCTGCACCGGTTTGATCATGAAGTGCGCCTTTTCTGGGCGGTACACGTTACCCATCATTCTTCCGAGCTCATGAATTTTACCGTGGGATTCCGTTCTTCCGTGTTTCAGCCCCTATACCGGTTCCTCTATTTCATGCCCCTGGCGTGGCTGGGATTCAAACCTCTGGACATTGTATTCATTTATTCTGCCACGCAGATATGGGGCATCTTCGTGCATACGGAAATGATCAGAAAAATGGGATGGCTGGAATATGTGCTGGTGACTCCATCTCATCACCGGGTGCATCACGCTTCCAATCCGAAATACCTTGATAAAAACATGGGCATGTTCCTAATAGTCTGGGATCAGTTGTTCGGCACTTTTCAGCCTGAGTTACCCGACGATCAGTACCAGGAAAAAAAATACGGCCTCACCAAACCTTTCCATGCCTCTTCACCCGTGCACCTGGTCTTTCACGAATGGCAGGATATCCGTAAGGACATGGCGCGTAACGATATATCCTGGCGGGAAAAATGGTTTTATCTTTTCGGACCACCGGGATGGAGCCACGACGGGAGCCGTTTGACCAGCCGCCAGTTGCAGAAATCCGAAGAACTATCCCCGGAACCGGCAGAGATTCTGCAAACCCGGTAAAAGCGCTGAACCGCTCCGCTGGTTATTGGTCGGATTCATACTAACTTTGCGCATCTTTTTTGATTAATTATCCTCCTTAGTATGAATTTATTTGAAAAACAGGTGAATGAGTTCGCGCGCCGGCATATCGGTTCCAATGAAACAGAAACGCAACAGATGCTGCACAGCATTGGTGTGAAATCACTGAATGAACTGATCGATAAAACCATTCCAAAAAGTATCCGGAATCCGGAACCCCTGCAGGTAACTCCTGCCCTCAGTGAATTTGAATATCTGCATACACTGCGGGGGATTGCAAAACAAAACAGGGTATTTAAAAGTTATATCGGTCAAGGCTATTACGACACCATCACACCGAGTGTGATCCTCCGGAATGTATTTGAAAATCCGGGATGGTACACCCAGTATACGCCCTATCAGGCGGAAATTTCCCAGGGCCGCCTGGAGAGTTTATTGAACTTTCAAACGGTGGTCAGCGATCTTACGGCACTTCCGCTGGCCAATGCTTCTTTACTGGATGAGGGCACCGCCGCCGCGGAGGCCATGATCATGTTTTATAATCAGCGTAACAAGGATCATCAGCAGGTGACCGTTCCCAGATTTTTTGTAGACAGCGCCATTTTTAAACAGAGCCTAAGCGTGCTGGTCACCCGTGCCGAACCCCTGGGTATCAAACTCATTACCGGTAATTTCACTCAAGCCGTTATTGATTCCACTTATTTTGGCGCCATCGTTCAGTATCCGGATAGCCATGGCAGCATTCAGGACCACCGGTCCTTTATTCGTAAGGTGCACGAGGCGGGTGGTTTTGTGGTGATGGCCACAGACCTGCTGGCACTCACCCTGCTTACCCCTCCCGGGGAACTCGGCGCCGATGTGGCCGTGGGTAATACACAGCGTTTCGGTGTGCCGATGGGATTTGGCGGGCCGCATGCTGCTTTTTTTGCGGCAACGGAAGATTTTAAGCGCGCAATCCCCGGAAGGATTATCGGCGTGAGTGTGGATGGTCAGGGCAAGCGGGCGCTCCGGATGGCACTCCAGACCAGGGAACAGCACATCAAACGCGAAAAAGCTACTTCCAATATTTGTACGGCCCAGGCCTTGCTGGCCAATATGGCGGCGATGTATGCCGTATATCACGGAGCTGGCGGATTAAAGGATATGGCGACCAGGATCAGCATTCTGGCGCAGGGACTGGCACACGGACTGGCCAACCTGGATATAGAAATCCTGCATGAACATTTTTTTGATACCGTTCAGGTGCGTTCCGGCCATGCGGCTAAACTCCGTGAACTGGCCGAAGCCAGGGAGATGAATTTCTTTTATGGAGAAAATGGCCTGGTGTCGGTTTCCCTGGATGAAACCACCACTCAGCGCGATGTGCTGGATATACTCAGCGTATTTGCCAGGTCCCTGGATCTGGATGAAGCAGCCACTCTTTTTGAATATGAAACCCATCCGGAAAATATACCGGTGACCCTTACCCGAAATTCAGCGTACCTCACCCACCCTGTTTTCAATTCGCACCACAGTGAAACAGAAATGATGCGTTACCTGAAGAGCCTGGAAAATAAGGATCTTTCGCTGAATACCTCCATGATACCCCTGGGCTCCTGCACTATGAAACTCAATGCAGCCACGGAACTCATTCCGGTAAGCTGGCCCGAATTCAGCCGTATCCATCCTTTTGCACCCGCGGATCAATGGAAAGGATACCGGCAGATCATCCGAGAACTGGAAGAATGGCTGAGCATCATCACCGGATTTGCAGCCACTTCGCTGCAACCCAACAGCGGCGCCCAGGGAGAATATGCCGGCCTGCTCGCCATTCGTTCCTATCATGCCGCCCGCAGGGAATCTCACCGGCAGGTGATGCTGATCCCCATATCTGCTCACGGTACCAATCCCGCCAGCGCGGTGATGGCGGGAATGAAAGTGGTGGTGGTGAAAAGTGATGCAGAAGGCCATATTGATTTCACCGATCTGAAGGCAAAAGCGGAACAATATAAAAACGAACTGGCGGGGCTGATGGTCACCTATCCTTCCACTCACGGGGTTTTTGAAGAAGGTATTAAAGAGATCTGCGGACTGATCCATGAAAATGGCGGCCTGGTTTATATGGATGGCGCCAATATGAATGCCCAGGTAGGTTTAACCAGCCCGGGTTTTATCGGCGCCGATGTTTGCCACCTGAATCTCCATAAAACATTTGCGATCCCCCACGGTGGCGGCGGCCCGGGTATGGGACCGATCTGCGTGAATGAAAAGCTCAGGGATCATCTGCCGGGCCATTGGACAAATAACGGTGATGGGTTATCCGGCGCCGTTAGTTCGGCTCCCTATGGTTCGGCGAGCATCTTACTCATCAGCTACGCGTACATTAAAATGCTGGGGTCAACCGGCATCACGGATGCCACCCGTTACGCCATCCTCCATGCCAACTATATGAAATCGCGGCTGGAAAATCATTATCCGATCCTTTTTTCCGGTCCAAACAATACCTGCGCTCATGAATTCATTGTTGACCTGCGGCCGTTTAAAGCGCAGGCAGGCATTGAGGCCGAGGATGTGGCCAAGCGGCTCATGGACTATGGATTTCATGCACCTACCCTGAGTTTCCCGGTTCCCGGAACCATCATGATTGAACCGACGGAAAGTGAAGACAAATCCGAACTGGACCGTTTCTGTGACGCGATGATCTCCATTCATCAGGAGATCCGGGATATATCGCTGGGCATACTGGATAAAACAGACAACCCGCTGAAAAATGCACCACATACCCAATCGGACATTTGCGCGGATAACTGGAACCATGCATACGGAAGAGAAAAAGCGGCGTTTCCGCTGGCTTATACCATAACAAATAAATTCTGGCCATCTGTCGGAAGGGTTAATAATACCTATGGCGATCGGAACCTCATTTGTACCTGCGAACCGGTGAGCGCTTATGAAGAACTGCCGGAGGAAAGCAAAGTAAAAGTTTAACGATCATTTCCCGATGATGTCGGGAATGGGTTCCAGTACTTTACGCACCTTCCGGTTTATCTTTAACCGTTTGGCAAAAATAAGCCGGTAATTACCCGTAGCCACCCCATAACTGTATTTTGAGGTTGCTCCCGCCACATTGAGCCGCGTATTGACCCAGAGTGCACTCAAACACCAGTTCTCCGTGTTGTAGCCCAATCCGAGGTGGACGATGTGGTTGGGCGTGAAGTCAATCTGCTCCTGCAGTTTTCCGCCGGCATGTGATATTTCGCTGGACAGCCTGATGGCGAGATTTACCGTTACCGAAGCCAGCACAAAGAAGTGCTTCTGAATAACCAGCGTATAGGCATACCCGATACCCGGACCGATTTCAAAAAAATGCAGTTTGTCAATATCCAGTTTCCGGTAAGCAGAATCCAGTTTTCCCGGAACCAGCACACTGTCCGCATGAATAGCCCCGTAATATATTTCACCACCAACCAGTATAGATCCTGCGGACCGCTTCTGCCATTCATTCTGTAATAAACCGGCCTGATAGGAAAAGCGCTGGTCGTTCAGGCTCCGGTAAAAAGCAATGCCGATCAGATCCAGTTTGAGGTCATTCCGTTTATAATAAGATTCTCCCGGAGGAGCCACCAATCCTTTTGGTGTGAGGTAGTATCCCCTGTAAAACTCTCCCAGCAGATCAATGTTCCATTTACGGGCGTAGAAGTGACCCTGCAGATCCAGGTATCTGGTTTTGCCACGGATTTCTGAGGGGTTAAATTTATTGATTCCAATACCTATGTTGAGCGTGAAGGCGTGATACGTTGCGCCCAGACCAAGATTGAGACTGGTATTGGGATGATAATCAAAATTGGGAAGAGCTCCTTTCGGATCGAATCTCAGTACGGTGTATTTGCGGGAAAGATAAGCGCGCGCCGTTATCCGGTCGGAGTAGGTATTGTAATAACACGTGTCATGATCCGGGACCCTGTTTTGAGCGAAGGCGGAAGAGGTCAATAAATAAAAAGAAAAAAACAAAAAGTAAAAAGATCCCCTGTACATCATTCCGCTTCATTTTAATCTGGTCCTGATCTCCAATGTAAATC
>DASRLM010000436.1:0-2734 GCA_035648455.1 Puia sp.
TAACAGCGGTTCACCCTGCGCCGAGAGCGATTGGTTTGATGGCGTAAAAAAGGTGGTTATTTTTTCGGGCAGTCCGTCTCCACCGATCTGCAATGACCGTCCGGAAATATGCAGCTCCTGATTTTTCCTGCTTACCGGCAGGAACCCGTTTGGCACCCGCCCATCCATTCCATCGGTTGCATTTAACCAGGCCATCCGGCTCAGCCGGCTGCCTTCATCAAATCCATGATCCGCGATCAGCTCCCCGCTTACCGTTAGCCGGATATTTATTTTTTTTGATGCCGTTTGAAGGGTCCCTGTTTTTGCGGCAACGGCTGCCTGAATGGTCATCTGTCCGGAATATTCACCTTTGGCGGTTTCCGGTATCCGTATCCCCATCCACAGGGCCTGCAATGCGCCCGATGGCACGTTTACTTTTTGCCCGAACGGGTGACCCTGGTAATTGATGCCCCCGGTATTAAAACAGGTGACTTCTCCGGATCCGATCTGTTTACCCGCTTTCGATTTCAGGTCGGAAAAAATAACGCGTATATTTTTCAGGTCTTCCCGGATGGCCCAGATGCCCGTCTGGAAAACAGCATATTCACCAGGCTGGGCCTGCAGGGACAAATTCCCGGCATCATATCCCGCATCCAGCCATTTTAATTTTAAGGAATCAAACCATTGGATGGGCGCCTCCCGGTGATCGGGAAAAAGCAGAAAAGCTTCCTGTTTTATTTTGTTTGCATACTGTTGGCGCGCTTCGCGGGTTGATATGTATTTCACGACCGTGTGCTGGGCAAGGGCCGCAGATCCAAAAACAATCAGACAGACTAATAAAATAATTCTTTTCATCAGACAACCTTTTATTGAACAGGCCCCGAAGATCCGATGCAATCGCGGATAAAACAAAAAGGCCAGGCTTAGAAAAGCCCGGCCGTTGTTGATCGTACCCTTTAAAACTAAAACTTAAAAATGCGTTCTATAAATTTTTGAATGAATCGTTCAGATTAATAGCCACCATTTTGTTTTGCCGGAACACCGGGATCCCGATCCACGATTCCCGCACCACCGGATCCGGAGGCTGCAGCATTTGCGGTTGTATGTCACGGTGAATCCTCAGCTTAACCACATCCGAATAGCTGTACCTGGAATCGCAGTCAACCAGTTTCAACCGGTAACAGACCTGATCTCCTTTCACTTCTTTCAGATGATCCGTAAAATGATAATCCTTCCTCACCGCGCGGCTTTCATCTGTAAAAATCAGGGCCGCTTCATTAAATTCAATGCCGTCCAGGCTGCGTTCCAGCGTAAAATGACTGGTGTTCTTCTCCATGGCCGTTGACCAGTCCAGCTTCACCTCCCGGTTATTTTCCATCTCCGCATTAAAAGCCACCAGCGTAATCGGCAGGGGATCATTCACGGGAACACCATAGATCAGGGATTTAAACCAGAGGGCATACATCCTGTTTGCCGCATCGCTTCCCGAACTGCCCGTTTCCGCACCCACCCGCACGATGAGGCTGCTGGTATTGCGGTAAAAATTGTCGACCGTTGTTTCATCCGCACTGGTGGTAATACCCGAATAATCTTTTGTTGTGCCATCGAACCGCCTGCCTTCTTCCGCAGGATTGGCCAGGCAGCCTTTCACCGGTAAAAAGGTCATCACGGTGTTTCTCACCATGGAGAAATCATGCACCTGGTAGTAAGACTGGTACTCGTGGAGCTTTTGCCCATCGCCATCTATATCGAGCCCCGACACAAAGAACTGATTGACGGATACTGACCTTTCCGGATGATCATGGCTTACAAACGAAATCTTAAATTCCATCCACCAGTTACTGTGTGCGGGTGCACTGCCGTTCCCAAAACAAACCCTGGGCTGCCAGGCGTTGTCGTATCCCGTGCCGTGTTCCGGATCCTGATCAGGACCCTTCAGATCGATGTCCGATAAGGTAACCAGGGAACTGCTCCTGCCCTGAATCGTCAGCACGGCATCAACGCCCATGCCCACATTGGAGAATACATAAACCGCTCCATCCTTCCCGGCGGCTTTGCAACCCGGCCCTGTTTTTAGTTCCGGATTCAGGAAGGAGGGTTCAGGAATCAGTGACTGTGCGTGAAGGCACATGCCGGTGGTTAATAAAATAAGAACTGCAACTATATTTTTAAAAATACGTCCCTTCGCTGTACTCTCCGGACGCCTTCCAATTTGTTTCATACTTGTCTTGAACATGGGGATATAATCATGATCCCATAGTTATTGGAAACAAAGGCTTATTCTTCCTAAGGATTGGAAAAAGTATAATGAATAACGAACAGTAAAAATGGATTCAGGAAAATTGGAAAGGGAAGTTAATCAGGAGATTGGTACGGATTACTTGCAGGACAAAGATTGCAAGCGTTTTTCAGAAATGCAAGTGTTTGGGGAAATATTGTTTTAAATAGTTGGAGGATGAAAGGGTTGACAAATAAATTCAGCGTACTCCCCTACTTATACTGCGGAATCAGCTCATTCGCCAACGTCACTGTTTTGCGTATGGATTCGTCCGTCAGGTTACCTTTTTTGAATTCTGCCAGTACATCAGACAATTTGTTTTCCATTTCCATGAGGAAATGTTCTTCAAATGCTTTGATCTTTTTTACCGGCACTTCCCGGAGAAGACCCTGTGTACCCAGATAGATGATGGCCACCTGTTTTTCCACGGCAACGGGTGAATACTGGGGCTGTTTGAGGATCTCCACGTTACGGGCT
>DASRLM010000437.1:0-6701 GCA_035648455.1 Puia sp.
CGACCAGGATCATCCGTCCTCGCTGCTGCTACCGGTTATCTACTAATCGTAGATTTACGAATGCAGCGAAAAGGATGGATTTAATTCCGCTTTCCGGAATAATTATTTCAAAATCTGAATGATGATAATTAATTTGTAGTATCAATTCCATCCCGGGAAATGAATGCTTAAATTTTCATTCATGGAATCCGCCAGTAAACAATCCACTCCACTCGAAATTTGGCTGCATGATGTACAGTCCTATATCTACAAACGAACCTATCCGCCAATGACGCACGCCCGGTTTAATTTTCACCGGACCAGTTTCTCGTATAAGCGGAAAAATAAAAAAAGCACGGACGAACTTTCTTTTATTTTCCTGAGTAAGGTTCCTGTTAATTACCGCGTCAGTTTTATCCTGGAAATTGCGCACCCTCCGATACGGCAGATCAAACATTCCTTTATGGAGGATATTCTGCAAAAGGAATCCAATTTATGCAGCGTTGTATTGAATCTGAAAGATTTTCCTTCGCGCGATCCGCAAACGGAGCGCGTAAAGGATTATTCCGTCTATAATTACCGCGACCTGTTCATAGCCGGCGACTTGCTGGCGGATATCCTGATGTATGAGCTTGTTCCTTTGTGCGACCAGATGAGCAGCATCGGACACATGGATGGTTTTTTTGAAAATAATCCGGAATGGTCTCTGAACACCCACAGCGGCGGAAATATCTGCACGGATCTCATCGTGAGCAAACTCAATCACCGCAGGGATTTTGAGCAGCGGTACAGGCAGCTCACGGAGGGTATTCAGCAAAGGTTCGGCCAACAGGTTATGTCGCCCGAAAGCCGCCAACTCCTGTCACTCTGTTATGATGCGCTAAAAAAGTAAAATTTAAAATTAACAGGTAAAAGCGAACTCTTTTTCGCTTTCTAATTTTTACTTTTTAATTGTTTAATTACCAAGTATTTTCGCAGGATTGTTTTACCCAAACTGCGCATATACATGAAAATGGTTGATTCTTTCGAAAAAATACTCCTGGAAATTTTCCCCGACGCCAGACAAGGATCTGTTTTTGTTGCAAAAGAAATAGCTGCTCTTATCCGCAGCAAACAACAAAATAAACAAAACTGTGTGCTCGGTCTGTCCACGGGTTCCACCCCGCTGAAGCTCTATGCCGAGCTGGTGAGAATGCACAAGGAAGAAAATCTGAGTTTCCGGAATGTAATCACTTTCAACCTGGATGAATATTATCCGATCGAGCGGACGGCGCCCCAGAGCTATTACCAGTTCATGCACACCCATTTATTTGATCATGTGGATATTGCGCCTGAAAACTGTCATGTTCCCGACGGACAGCTTCCCAAGGATGCCATGAAAAAATATTGCATTGAATATGAACGGTCCATCGAAGCCGCCGGTGGTATTGACCTGCAGATCCTGGGTATCGGTACAAACGGTCATATCGGCTTCAATGAGCCGGGTTCAAGCCTGTTCTCCAAAACACGGCTGACCCCGCTGGAAAATTCCACCCGTTTATCCAATGCAGGCGATTTCCCGAGCATCACCAACATGCCCAGGCTGTCTGTTACCATGGGCATCAGCACCATTCTCAAAAGTAAACGGATCATCCTGATGGCCTGGGGTTATCCAAAAGCCGGGGTGATTCAAAAATCTGTGGAGGGACCCGCTTCAGAAGAGGTTCCGGCATCCCTGCTTCAGCAGCATGAGGATACTTTATTTGTCACCGATCAGCCGGCAGCATCCCTGCTTACCCGTTTCACGGCGCCATGGCTGATGGGTGATTGCGAATGGACCAAGGAGTTTATCCGGAAAGCGGTGGTGAATACGGCGCTGAAACTGGGCAAGCCGATTTTAAGTTTAACCGACAAGGATTATAACGAACAGGGACTGAGTGATTTGCTGGCCGTAAAGGGAGATGCTTACGAGATCAACCTGGAGGTTTTTTATATGGTGCGGGACAGCATTACCGGCTGGCCGGGCGGCAAGAACCAACCCCTGCCCAATCCCCCGGAAAGGATGTCGCCCTATCCTAAAAGATGCCTCATCTTTTCCCCGCATCCCGATGATGACATCATTTCCATGGGGGGAACTTTTATGCGGTTGCATGACCAGGGACATGAAGTGCATGTCGGTTATCAGACTTCGGGTAATATTGCCGTAACAGATGAATTCGTGACCCGTTTTGTTGATTTTGCCGTGGGTTTTGAATCGCTTTCCGGCATTGACAACAAACGTTCTTCCCAGATCCTGAAAGATGCAAAAAGCTATCTGAAAGATAAAAAGACATCTGAAGTGGATTCTCCCGAGATCCGGGCCATCAAAGGGCTTATTCGTCGTACGGAGGCCAGCGCTACCTGCCGGTACGTGGGTATTAAGGAAGAAGGGATCCATTTTCTGAACCTCCCTTTCTATGAAACCGGAACCATTGAGAAAAACCCGATGAGTGAGGAGGATGTACGGATTACGGTTGACCTGTTGCGAGCCATCAAACCCCACCAGGTTTACTGTGCCGGCGATCTGGCCGATCCGCACGGCACACATAAGGTTTGCCTGGACATCGTTTTTGAATCCTTAAGGAGGCTGAAGGCAGCCGGTGAACCCTGGATAAAAGATTGCTGGGTGTGGTTGTACAAAGGTGCCTGGCAGGAATGGGATGTCAGCGAAATTGAAATGGCCATTCCGATGAGCCCCGACCAGGTGTTGAAAAAAAGATTCGGCATTTTTATCCATCAGTCCCAAAAGGATATGGTACCATTCCAGGGTGCCGACAGCCGTGAATTCTGGCAAAGGGCGGAGGACCGCAATGCCAATACGGCCAGTCTTTATGCCCAGCTCGGATTAACTAAATATGCGGCGATGGAGGCTTTTGTGAGATGGCATTATTGAGGGGTTGACGGATGACGGTTGACGGTTGACCGAGTTTAGGTGTGTATTCGTACCTGATTTCCGTCAACCGTCATCGGTCAACCGTCAACAAATAAAGATTCAGAGTGAAAAAACAATGGCATTCCGCCTAGCAGATACCCTCTTTCCGGATTAAATTCCTTGCCGGCCTGGTTTTACTCCTGGCCATCCTGGTTTATTTTCCTTTCTTTTTCAAAGCCATCGAAAACAGGCATGGCCGGGAACTAACTGATATCGTATTGGAGTGGATCAGGCCCCGGGATGTATCCCTGCTGGTTTTCCTGTTCATCTGGGCCAGTTTCCTGTTGCTCATCATCCGGCTCATTCCTGATCCGGATCTGGTGCTGCTTGTACTCTGGGGATACGGATTGCTAACCGTGCTGAGGATGATCTGTATCGGCCTGGTATCCCTCAATCCGCCGGAAGGTCTGATACCCCTGGCTGATCCGTTGACAAACCTGTTTTATGGGAGTCATTACATTACGCACGACCTGTTTTTTTCCGGACATACGGCCACCGTATGCCTGATCTTCTTTTGCCTGAAACGCAGATGGGATAAGTATTTCACCGGACTGGCAACTGTGCTGACCGGGTTGTTTTTACTGATCCAGCACGTTCATTACAGCATTGATGTGTTGGCTGTACCCCTCATCACATACGCAGTTTACCGGATCGCCCGGCTTTTTACCAGTAGGGAGCACCGGCTGTTAACACGGACTTAACCAGAAATTCCGGGGATAACGTCGGAAATTAAAAATACGAATCCGCCTTAATCTGCGTTAACTTAAGGAATACAGGACCACATACATCCTGTTTAATCATCACCAACCCAATACATTTTATACGACGGGGAAATACCTTAATTCCTTATTTTTGGAAATAATAGAAATTTCATAATTTTTTTAAGTTAATTTCATCCTGTCCAATTAATGGGTACTTAAGCAGTTGCCTTAAACTGTATAAGACTTAAATGCTACCATGATATGAAAAAATTACTATGTCCTGATTTCGTTTTAGGTGAGAAAGTGACCCGTGAGCAGGCTGCTTTTTTTGATAAAAACGGCGTAATTGTCTTCCGGAATGTATTGAAACCAGAGACCGTTGAATTCTTTATTCAGGAAATCAGCCGGATTGAAAAACGGTTGCTGGCGGAGGGAAAAGAAAAAATCAACGGAGTACCGCTCAAATTCGGCAAGGACCTGGATGGCAGTACCATTATTCAGCGTTTGTGTTTTTTGTCCCTGTTCAGCCCTACTTTCCACGAATTCCTGAATGACCCCCGCCTGCATGCCCTGCTGGAGTTGCTCCAGCCTTATGAGGGACGTATTGCGGAAATTGAGAAGGATGGATTGATCCTTAATCATTATGTCCGCACCCCCGAAAGCAATTTTTCGCAGATGGGTTGGCATACGGACAGCCCCAGGGATCTTTTTCTCGGTCAGAAAATACTTCCCATGCTGAATGTGGGTATTCACCTGGACCCCTGCCCTTTTGAAAATGGCGGTCTTCGGGTATTGCCGGGAACACACAAACAGGGTGTATTGCGGCTTTTATTTAAAAAGAAATATTTTGTCGACAATAATCCCGATGTCAGGGAAATCGGATTTGACATCAATCCGGGAGATCTGACGGTTCATGACGGACGCATCTGGCACAGGGCCCAAAAATCCCCCCATGTCGGCGAAGCCAGCAGAAGGAGGGTCATGTATGTTCCGATAATTACGGGTAAATACATGCCCAAAGATGAAAATAGCAAAACCCCTTTTTACCACCGTTTTGCTTCCAAGGTTCAGAACTAACTGCCTGATTGACCCATTCTAAAATTATTTTCACATGCCTTTTGCCCTGATTACAGGAGCCAGCAAAGGAATAGGGAAAGCCATTGCCCTTTCGCTGGCGTCAAGGGGTTATGACCTCCTGCTCGTGGCCCGTTCTGAGGATCTGCTCCGGGACATGGCCCTGGAAATTTCAGCCGGTTCAAATATCCGTTGCCATTATCTCGCCGTTGATCTGGCCGGCGACCGGGCCGCTGAAGCGGTTTATGCCTGGTGCAGCACGAATCAGTATCCGGTCAGCATGCTGGTCAACAACGCGGGATATGGGCTCAGCGGATCCTTTGAAAAATATGACGCCGATACCCACGCCGATATGTTACACCTGAATATTGTCACGCTGGTTAAGCTTACCCGTCTCTTTCTTCCGGATTTTAGAAAACAGCCCGCTTCCTACATCCTGAATGTTGGCAGTTCAGCTGCCTATCAGGCCGTTCCCTTTTTATCCGCTTATGCGGCTTCCAAATCGTTTGTACTGAGTTTCAGCCGGGGACTGAATCAGGAGTTGAAAGGCAGTACGGTTTCCATAACCTGTGTTTGTCCGGGCCCGACCGATACCAATTTTGCCAACCGCGCCAACATCGGGAAAAAGGGACAAAAAACTGCGGCACGTTTTAATATGTCCCCGGAAGCTGTAGCCCATATTGCCATTAGCGC
Organism: Puia sp.; assembly: GCA_035648455.1. Classification (GTDB taxonomy): domain Bacteria; phylum Bacteroidota; class Bacteroidia; order Chitinophagales; family Chitinophagaceae; genus Puia. Next base: position 5,398 of record DASRLM010000437.1, read on the forward strand.
TCTTTTTAAACGTAAAGCGGAAGTGATCACCGGCGGTATGAACAAACTGAGCGCATTCTTTGCCTGGCTGCTTCCCAAGAATTTGGTGGAGGGCGTGGCAAAAAAGCTCTATGATTAGGCGCATAGATTAAATTTTTTCGGATGCTGATAAAATACGTCTTCTCCGGTTTGCTTTTGCTGTTTGTTCAAAGCGCCTGGTGCCAGGCGGGAAAGAATACCATACTGACGGGAGCGGATCAAACCAGGTCCTATATTCCGCTGCTCAAAGGAAAGCGGGTGGCCCTGGTGGCGAATCCCACTTCTGTAATTGCGGGAACGCCTACAGTGGACAGCCTGCTGCATGCCGGGATCCATATTGTAAAAGTATTTGGACCAGAACATGGTTTCAGAGGGCTGGCCAGTAACGGCGCCGGTGTTTCGGATACACGCGATCCGGCAACCGGCATTCCCATCATATCCCTTTATGGCAAAAAATCAAAACCTTCCAGAGAGGACCTACAGGATGTGGACATCCTGGTATTTGACATCCAGGACGTAGGTGCCCGGTTTTATACCTATATCATTACGCTGCAGCGGGTGATGGAATCCTGTGCAGAAAATAATAAACCGATGTTGATCCTGGACCGTCCCAATCCCAACGGATTTTATGTGGATGGTCCCATACTGGAAGACTCCCTCCGATCCGGTATCGGGTGGCAACCGATACCTATTGTACACGGAATGACAGTGGGGGAACTGGCCGGGATGATCAATGGGGAAGGCTGGCTGGCTGGCCATGTTACCTGCCCCCTCACCGTAATTAAATTAGCCAATTACACACACGATTCGGAGTACGTCTTACCGGTTCACCCATCCCCCAATCTCAATACGCAACAATCCATTTTGCTGTATCCGAGTTTGTGCTTATTTGAAGGCACGGTGATCAGCCAGGGAAGGGGAACAGATTTCCCGTTTACCGTTCTGGGAGCGCCTGCGCTGGCAGGGAAATATGCTTTTTCATTCAAGCCGGAAAGTATGCCGGGCATGAGTGAAACGCCATTGCACCAGGATTCAGCATGTTACGGTTTGGACCTGAGAAATTATGATACGGAAAATTTTCATAGAAGCAGGCAATTAAACCTGCGCTGGCTGATGGAATTATACCAGGCATATCCGCTGCAAGAAAAGTTTTTTGATCGTTCGCAGAGCAGGCAGATGGGAAATTTTGACAGGCTGGCCGGTACCACCCAACTCAGGAAGCAGATCATCGCCGGAGTATCCGAACAGGAGATCAGGAAAAGCTGGGAACCGGCACTGTCTGAATT
>DASRLM010000438.1:0-8202 GCA_035648455.1 Puia sp.
CTCCGGTGAAATGATGTTCACCCGGGTTCCGTAAAAAAGGATTACGCTGTAAACGGAAATATATAATATCAGGAAGAGTAAAATGCCAAACAATTTGTTAAGCCATCCTAAAAAAACCATGGTGATCAGTTTTTCCAGCATACGGCCAAGCAGACTGACCAGGATCACCACGGCCAGGAACACCAGGAGGAATGCAATTATCGGTAACCAGCGACCGGAAGCCTTTAATCCGGATCCCAGGTGCGCGGCCACCACAGCGGATAATTTAACCGCTGCTGCAAGACCCAGCAGGCAGCATATGAAGGAAAAAAGAGCCAGTATCAGACCCTTTCTCCAGCCCCTGATGATGGCCAGCCCAACCACGATGCAAAATATAATGTCTATCACCCGGGCATGAAATTAGGAATTATAGGTAACAGGATAAGATTCTGATATGCAGCTGAAAATTCCCCGATTGGGAAAATACCGGATTTTCCAGGCATTAAAAAACATCAACCATTCAAATGCATTACAAAAAATAAAAAAGATACCGCATCACTTGCATTTTTGAATTTTGTGTTTAATCTTTGTTTTGTCGTTACAGCGTACCCAATCTCCTCCTGAGAATTCCTCCAATCATCCCCCTGAGTTTTATTTTTTTAATCGTTTCCATTCCTCTGAATTACGTGCCCAATTCCTGATCACCTCCGATCAATCCGTAATTTATTTCTTTACATACCCTAAACTGTACAAAATGAAAACGATTTCTACCCTTGTTTACCTGCTCGTTATTGTATCCATCTGCGCAACGAGTGCCGTTCTTTATCTTCATCAGGAGTACAATATTTCTGCCTTGCTCACCATTACCTGGATCATTTCCCTGACCGTCTGGATCAAAGCCAACGGCCTGCTGGAAGACAAGAAGGAACAAGCCATTCAGTAGGTTGAATTGGTATAGGGTAACAGAATAGTTGACGGATGACCGTTGACCGTCTTTGTGTGCAGATTCGCACCTGACGTCGGTCATCCGTCAACCCCTCCTAAGGCAGCACCCTATACTCCACCCGTCTGTTGATGGCCCGTCCGGCAGGATTATCCTTCCCATTGATGGTTTCGGGAACAATCGGACAACATGCACCCATTGCCTTGCCGACCAGCCTGTCTGGCGACACACCTCTCTTCACCAGGTATTGTATACAGGCATCCACGCGTTTCTGCGCCAGCCGGATATTATATACTTTACCACCAATAGCATCGGTGTATCCTTCCACCTGAATAACCAGTTGTGGATTTTTTTCCATCAGTATGGCCAGAGAATCCAGGTTGTCGTGCGCGGAATCACTGAGTACCGCTTTCTTATAACCAAAATTTCCAACCCTGGACGATCTCGTGAGTGAACGAAGTAATTCCTCCAGTTCTTTTTGCGGATCCCTCAGCCCTTTCATACAGATTGGTTCGTTATTCAGGGAGTCCTTTCCGGTTATCCCCGGCAAATCGTAATCGGTACTTTTCTGTTCATATCCGCCTTTATCTGCCCGAATCCTGACATGTGCCGTATTGTGCAGTTCGAATGTATATTTTCCTTCTGCGTCGGAAAGCAACCTCGCCAGCTGGCGGTCCGGATGGCGAATGTCCGTTACCGTTAGTAAAGCCTGCGCCACCGGTTTGCCGCTTTTACAATCAGTCACACTTCCCCGTACATACCGCGCATTGTTCTCATTCACCTGAAATAAAGCAAGGCAGCATTCGGATGAGCGGTCCGAACTCATCCACCCGGTATTCCAGATGTTTTCATCATCCGTACTCACATAGTACAGGTCGTCCCTGGAAGAATTCAGGGGCGCCCCGGCATTTTCAGTTTTTCCCAGCCGGATAAATTAATATTTCCACGAACATAGAAAAGATCGAACCCGCCCATGCCGACCCGTCCGTTCGTGGAGAAAACGAGTGTACGGCTTTTTTCGTGAAAATACGGGGCCTGTTCATCTCCGGGCGTATTGATCACGTTGCCGAGATTTTTCACCTGGATCACATCCAGATTGCTGTCCAGCATGGCATACCAGAGGTCATAACCCCCAAAACCACCGGGACGATCAGATGAAAAAATAAGATAGCGAGAATCGCCCGCCAGGTCAGGCTGCGCATTGTTGCTCCCTTCCGGATTCAATGCCGCCGGACCCTTCACGGGTTGTGACCAGCCGGTATCGGTGAGGTGACTCCCGTAAATGGCTGATTGGGTTTTGCCATTGATGCTGGACCAACGGGTAAAAAACAGGTGTTTGCCATCACGCGAATACGTGGCCATGCCGTTATTTTCTCCTGGTTGCCCATCCATGGGGATCTTCACCGGACGGCCCATGGGATCGTTGCCCGGACCCGACTCATATAAAGCCGTGACGTACTGCGGCTGTCCTTTACCGTCTGTTTCTTCTGTTACCATGGTAAAAGCTACCGAATCGTTATTTTTCAATGTAAGGGCAAACGCTGATTTATTTCCGGCACCTGCATAAGGCACCAGGGTAAACCGGTTGATGGCGTTTTCGGATTGCGACTGAATGAATTTCAGATTTTCCATTTCCCGGTCCGCACCCATCATCAGATCATCCAGCCGGGTATGCTTTTCCAGAAAAAGAGAGAGTTGGCTGCTGGCCTCCGGATATTTCCGGTTGGCGCGGAGGGTTACCGCATACCAGTATACCGATGCCGGGTAGGCCTTCGGAGAAAAACCGGTCGCCTCCTTATAATATTTTTCTGCTTTGGGGTAATTATGGATCATCCGGTAACTTTCCGCCACATGATACACCGCCTCCTCATGAGGATCCAGATTGGCTTTGCCCTTTACTTTTTTTTCAACGGCAAAAGGCTGGGACCGGGGCCGGGAATTTTTCTCCGTCGCCAGGTATTTCTCATAAACCTGGGCCGCTTCATAATAGCTCCCGCCATTGAATAATTTTTCTGCCTGGTTATAGTACCCGGCATACCGCTGGGCCGAAACGGACAAACACAAGAGCACCAGCGTCGAAACCATTACTATCGCTTGTTGCAGGATTTTTTTGTTTTTCACTTGGCTTTGATTTTAACAGAATCCGCTGTGTTTTAAAAACGGGGACAATAAAATTTGCGGGTTGACATACCCGATTTCCCCTTGCCGACAAAAGAAATAGACAGTTCAAGGCTGTTTCCTTTGGATGCCCCGGCGCCCTGGCCGGATGCATTCACATCATAGCTCAATCCAAACGTAAGGCCTTTATAATAAACGCCCGCAAAAGGAGAAACAGCATCGTTCAGCCGGTAATAAGCGCCGAACATGAGATCCGTGGTTTCGCTGGCATATAATTGAAAATAAGCACCCGCCATTTTTTCCTCGGCATCCCCTTCTTTCATATAAATCACGGAAGGAACAATACTGAGCAGGTCGGATGCTATGATTCTCGCCCCGGCATGCACGCTGTACCGCACATCGAGTCTTGCTCTCTGGCCGTCCGACAGATAAGGATCCGTTGGCCTGGTGATGTGGTAAGCAGATATTCCGCCGAATACATTCACGTTCTTGTTGGGCGATGCATCATAATAGGCAATGCCCGCACCCGCATCAAAACTGGTAACCGTTGGCTGAGTGAATACTTCATTGGAATTGTTGGAAGGATCAAACCCGGTACCGGAAATCCATTGAGACCCGAATTGCATTTTCGTGACGTCGAACTGGCGGCTGATAAATCCAAATTGCATGGCCATCACCAGGTAATGATCGGCATTTTTTCCGAAACGCACACCGGTATAGGCCATGCTTACATAACCGTTAGTGAAACTGTACGACTTGTCGTTGGTGCTTTGATTCACCAGGTTAAAACCGAAATTGGTATTCCTGTTGGTTGTCTTTTCTGCCGAGATGCCCTTGGTGGATAAGGTATTGTTATACTGGCTCCTCCAGATGGCCGATACACGATAATCCCCTTCAATCGCACCGGTCAGTGCCGGATTGAGGTTCATCGGCTGAATATAATATTGCGAAAAATGGGGATCCACCTGGGCCCGGGCCACGGTATTCAACCCAAAGGCCAGCAGGGCCATCCAAATTAATCTGCGTCTTAAAATAGGGTTCATAATCATTGAATTTCTCCCCGGCAGTTTTTATAATGCCGGGATCGTTTTTATCGGATCAGGTTTACGGTTCCTTTTCTCTTTATCGATACATTGTTGTAGAATGTCACTTTCACTTCATAGATATACACACCCACCGGCTGCGGATGGCCTTTCCAGTTTCCGTCCCACCCGTTTTGCGCATCGTGCGTTTCAGATATCACTTCGCCCCACTGGTTGTATACCCGCAGGATTACGTCTTTTACGGATGACCCATATACTTTGAAAATATCATTGTTTCCGTCCTTGTTCGGCGAGAAGGAATTGGGTATGAAGAAATCTTTCAGATTGGGATCAACAACAATATAGAGGGTGGCGGTATCCAGACATCCTTCATCTGATCTGGCTATCACCCTAAAAGACTTCGAAGTATCCTTCACCACGATCGTTTGGGTCAGCGCGGTCTGATCGGCAAAGAAAATATCGGGTGACCAGGATAATATACTGTAAGTGAAATTTCCATCGGTGGTTAGGGTAGTACTGGTTCCTGCAAGCACCGGATCCGGATTCGCTTTCAGGTTTATGATAAATGGATTCACGGCAATATCCACCGTGGCCGTATCCTTACAGCCATCGGGGGTTGTGGCGATGGCCAGATAACGGGTGCTGTCCATGGGCGTTACCGTGAGGCTATTTCCCGATCCTAAGCCAGGCCAGTCAATACTGTTGCCGGGTGAAGATGCCGTTAGTGTAGCCGGGCTTCCTTTACAAATAACCGTTTCGCTGCTGCTTGCCGATATGGATGGTTTCGTAAAAATAGTTGCATTAACCGGACTGATATCGGATGCACAACCCGTGCTGCTGTTAGTTCCTATCACGTAATACGTTCCGTTGGTGCCCACCGCAGAAGGATCGGGAAGAGGTACAAAACCAGCAGCATCCTGATAAAAATTAAAATTCAACCCATTTTCGCTTCCTGCAGTTACTGCGGGATCATTGAGGTTTATGGTTCCGGGAAAACAAACGCCCGCCGGATCATTCACCTGAACCACTGGATTTTTAATGGTTACGGAAGTGATCACACTATTGCCGCAGGTGCCGTTGGTGAAGGTGTAAACAACCGGGTAAGTGCCTTCCGTGCTGCTGGCGAGGTTAATATCCCCGGTGCTGGAATTAATACTCAATCCCGGGGTAGAGACAAAGGTTCCCCCGGCTTGTCCTGTGAGGCTCGCATAAGCAATTCCCTGTGAACAATAAGGTGAACCATTATACGAAATCGAAGCAACCGGTAATGGATTGATGGTGACCTGCACAGGTTGTATATCTGAACATCCTGAAACGTCACTTCCCTGAATATAATAAGTTCCGCTTAGGGCAATCGCATTCGCATTGGGAAGAGTGATCGTTGCTGCAGCATCTTTAAAATAAGTATAAACCAACCCTGTTGTACTTCCTGCGGTTGTTGCAGCTGAGGTGATATCCACAGTACTGCCAAAGCACACGGCCGCTGGATTGGTAATGATCACGGATGGCTTGGGATTAATCGTCACCACCACCGGTTGAATATCAGCGCAGCCTGAGGCAGTGGCTCCCCGGATATAATAAGTACCACTCACCGCGATCGCATTCGGATTGACAAGCGGAATTGTTGCTGCGGCATCCTGATAATAGGCGTAGGTGAGTCCTGGCGTACTTCCTGCGGTAACCGCTACCGCAGTGATGTCTATGGTTGCGGGCGAACAGACAGCCGATGGGTTTGTAACCAGCACCTGCGGTGCAAGGGTTATCGTTACCGAAGCCGTGGTACTGTTGCTGCAGCTTCCGTTGCTGAATGAATAAGTGACTGTATAAGTTCCGGGAGTGCTGGAGGTCAGGTTAATGTCTCCGGTAGCGGCATTAATCACTATCCCCGCAGGAGCGGTATAGGTTCCACCAGCCTGTCCGGTTTGTGTGACTGTTCCTGTTGCTGTTGCACAGTATGGACTTCCGGCGTAAGCGATTGTTGCTGTTGGAAGCGCATTTATTGTAATGTTCGTAGTTGTTGTATTACTGCAGGTTCCGTTAGTAAAACCGTAAGCAACCGTGTAGGTTCCAGGAGTGCTGATGGCAAGATTTATATCTCCGGTGGCAGCAGTAATACTTAACCCAGCAGTTGAACTGTAGGTTCCACCTGCCTGACCTGTCTGAGTAACCGTTGCGTTTCCTGCTGCGCAATAAGGACTTCCTGAGTAAGAGATCGTTGATATCGGAAGTGCATTAATGGTTACCGAAGTAGTTGTTGTATTACTGCAGGTTCCGTTAGTAAAACCGTAAGTAACCATGTATGTTCCAGGAGTACTGGTGGCAAGATTTATATCTCCGGTAGTGGCAGTAATATTCAGGCCTGCAGTTGAACTATAAGTGCCTCCTACTTGGCCGGTTTGGGTTACCGTTGCAGTTCCTGTTGCGCAGTATGGACTTCCCCCGTAAGCGATTGTTGCCGTTGGGAGGGCGCTGATCGTGATATTAGTTGTTGCTGTACTACCGCAAGTTCCGTTGCTGAATGAATAAGTTACGGTGTATGTTCCTGGAGTGCTAGTAGCAAGATTGATAGCACCGGTAGCTGCGGTTATGTTAAGACCTGCGGTTGAACTATAGGCTCCGCCAGCCTGACCGGTTTGGGTTACAGTCGCAGTTCCGGTCGCACAATACGGGCTTCCAGTGTATGAGATAATAGCCGTTGGAAGCGCATTGATGGTTACCGAAGTTGCTGTGGTATTATTGCAGGTTCCATTGCTGAATGTATATTTGACTGTATAAGTTCCAGCTGTGCTGGTCGCAAGATTGATGGCGCCGGTCGCAGCTGTAATATTTAATCCTGCAGTAGAACTGTAGGCTCCACCTGCTTGCCCGGTCTGAGTAACCGTCGCAGTTCCCGTTGCACAATATGGACTCCCAGCGTAAGAGATCGTTGCCGTTGGAAGAGCATTGATCGTAATAGCAGTTGTTGTGGTATTGCTGCAGGCCCCACTGCTGAAAGAATAAGTTACCGTGTAGATTCCTGCTGTACTGGTTGCCAAATTAATAACCCCCGTTGCTGCTGTAATATTTAATCCTGCAGTTGAACTATAGGTTCCACCTGCCTGGCCGATTCGGGTAACTGTAGCTGTTCCTGTCGCACAATATGGGTTTCCCGCATAAGATATGGTTGCAGTAGGCAGCGCAGTGACAGTTACATTTTTAGCTGTACTGTTGCTGCAGGTTCCATTGGAAAATGTATATGTAACGGTATATACACCCGCAGTACTGGTTGCCAGGTTAATCGCACCGGTTGCGGCATTTAAGCTAAGCCCTGCTGTTGAACTGTAGGTTCCGCCTCCCTGCCCAGTTTGTGTAACCGTTGCGGTTCCCGTTGCACAATATGGGCTGCCCGCATAAGATATTGTTGCCGTTGGAAGCGCATTGATGGTTACCGATCCGGTAGTTGTATTCGTGCAGTTTCCAATTGTTAGTGTATACTTTACGGTATAGCTCCCAGCGGTACTCGCTCCTAAATTAATGGCACCTGTTGCAGCATTGATACTGAGTCCCGCAGTTGAACTGTAGATCCCGCCGGCCTGACCTGTCTGGGTTACGGTTGCTGTTCCTGACGCACAATACGGACTTCCAACATACGAAATCGCCGCAGGGGAAACATCACTCAGGCACAGATCAAAACTTCCTGCATATCCCGAGTAGTTGTCCACTGCGATATAATAGATATTGCCCGCGATCAGGTTGGATACACCCAAACATTCATCTACCGCCGAGCCCTGGTAATTCTGACACGCAACTTGCGTAAGGCCCGCATCAAAGATTGCAACAAATGGATTGCGCAGGGTCTCGCCGGCGCCGCTTACCTTGACCTGGACATTAATGAAACCCGTAGCGGTGGCTGTGAATTTAAACCAACGGTTGTTGTTGGGGCCGTTACTCCAGCAGGTTCCTTTGGCATCATCGGGAGTCGCAAACTGGGTTGTATATATGCCGCCGGAGGTGCAGCTTGCATTGATCAGGCTGTTTACATCTTTGGCACCAATCGGGTAATCATAGTCGGGCACATCGGTCAGGCACAGATCAAAACTTCCTGCATATCCCGAATAGTTGTCTACTGCGATATAATAA
>DASRLM010000439.1:0-2131 GCA_035648455.1 Puia sp.
AGGGCAACCAGGGAATCAAAATGTTTTCTCGGATTGCTGACAAAGGAGGCTATGCACATGCCGAAAATGAACATCGAAAAATAACCCAGACCGATGGTTAACGGGTGGCGTACAGCCAGGTATCCGAATTTCTGCCGGGACGTCATCTCCAGGAATTTTTTCCGGGTGGCGATGGGATAGGAACCGATGCTGGCGCTGAATAATTTGGAATTGTGCTTGTGGTGATGATCGTGCGACCGTTTCCAGATGCTGGTAGGCGAAAGAATGTAGAACCCAAATGCCGTCATCAGCAGATCCGCCAATTTGGAATGGGTAAGGATGGAATGATGCTGATGATCGTGGTAAATAATAAACATCCTGACTAGCAACAAACCGGCAAGCACACTCAACAATAATTTTATGGCCAGGTAGGGAATGAAAATGATGCCTGCAAAAACAACCGCGAGGAAAAAGATGGTCGATAAGGTATATAGCCAGCTTTTTGTTCTGACCTCTTTTGCATAGGGCCGCGTAGCCAGTATGAGTTCCTTACCCTGAAGCATATTTTTCTAAAATTAACTTAATCTCTTGTGTTTCCACCGCCGGTGTGTCCATAGCCAGGTTTCGGGCTGTTTTCTGATATCCGCTTCCAACTTTCCCGCGTGTAATTCAGTAAGCTTACCTAGCCTGTTGTCTGACGGCGAAGGTAGTTCTATTCTTTCAGCGTGCATACCATAATACCCCCTTTTAACTCTTTTGATGGATACATAAATCACCGGATACTGAATTTTTAACGCAATCTTTTCTATACCCAGAAAAACCGGCGTATCCTGGTTCAGAAAGTTCATCCAGTAAGCCCGGTCCGGCAGCGGTGTCTGATCGGCAATAAATGCCGTGGCACTTAAATGGCTCCGGTTGTTCAGCATATCCCGCATCGTGTCTTTCATGGCTATCAGTCTGGTTCCAAAACGGGTGCGCATTTTATAGACCAGCCTGTTGAAATATTTATTACTGAGCGGATGGTAGATCACATACAACTGATGCTCGCCACACAGGCTGAATGAATTTCCGGCCCACTCCCAGTTTCCCTGGTGACCCATCACCACCATGATGCTTTGGTTTTCGGCCGCCAGCTGATGGAAAAGATGTAAGGAATCCGAATCCAGCCAGCAGTGTTTTAGCATCGTTTTCGGGGAAATGCTGAGCGTTTTGAATGTTTCCAGCAAAAGATCACAGAAATAACGGTAAAACTGCCGGCCTAAACTGAGGATTTCTTTTTCTGATTTTTCAGGAAAGGAATTTCTTAAATTTTGCATGACCACCTGTTTCCGGTACCCCATTACATAGTACAACAGATAATAAACGATATCAGAAAGGAGGTAAAGCAGGGGAAAAGGCAAAACGGAAAGCAGGTAGATAAAGGGAAGGGCGAGGTAGTATATAACTGCTGGCAAGGTTTTCAATTCAATTCAACCAAAGATAGGCGTATTTCCTGCAGGTCTTCCGGCATAAACCTTAAAAAATCCACTGTTCCAAGGCAATAAATCCGGAAAGGATCCGTTATCTTTTGTTATTATTTTCCCAGATGAAACTGAAACCCGGACCTGCTATTCTGACCGCCCTGTTGATAATGACCTTTTCCGGCTGCAATAAAAAAAACCCCCTCATTACAGATACTCCGGCGGATTATTATCCCCTTCAGGTGGGCAATTACATCATCTACCGGATGGATTCCATCAAATTCATTAATGTCGGATCATCGGATACCGTGATCAGCTACCTCGCCAAAGAAGTGGTGGATGATACGCTTTCGGACAATCTCGGGCGCCCCGGTTTCCGGATCATCCGTTATTTAAGCGACACCCTCGGTGTATCGCCCTGGACGCCATCCATTGCTTATATGGTTACGCCAACCCGCAATTCGGTAGAAACGGTGGAAAACAATCTCCGCATCATCAAACTGATAACACCGGTCCAGGATTACCTCTCCTGGCTCGGCAACGCCTATATTGATACCGAGTCCGATACCTCGCAGGTCCCATATATGGATGGCTGGAACTATACCTATGCCAATACCGGTCAGCCCTACGATGTGGCGGGAGGCACCATACCCATTACCGTTACCGTAAACGAAGCAGATGAAACTTCCGGC
>DASRLM010000440.1:0-4291 GCA_035648455.1 Puia sp.
CTGGAAACAATGGGATCCAGCACATTCCCCTGTTCATCAATTATAAAATAGGTTCTTACTTCTCCCTGGATTTCCTGAGTGGCGGCGCGATCCGGATATCGCAGATTATGTTGTAAATAATGTTGCCATTGATACATGCCCCCTGGAAATTTGGATTCGTTCTCATTGGCGCTGTCTTTGTGATTCCGAATAACACCAGAATCTTTGCCCGGGTTAAGTGTATTTACGAGACTGTCATCTGAATACGTGTAAATCATGGTTTCTCTCAGGGTATCATGGGGCAGAAAAGCATATTTGTAAAATTTTCCGTCTTTTTTCCCATCCTTGTAATGACCCACAGAGTCCAGGTTTCCGGTGGTATAGTAATAACAGCTCAAACCATTTAATATGGTTCCGTCATGATCTTTATAGGTCTGCAGTTTGATCATCGGCCCCCACATATGGTAATAACTGTATTCCCAGTTTCCGGCTGAATCCAGGTGAATCCACAAGAGGTATTTTGCCGATTTTTCATCGGTTTGCTTCCACTGTTTATCCAGTGCATAAAAAGATCTTTGAATTGGGCTATGGTGAACAGACTGCCGAAGCAGAAGCAGATAGTCAGGATCAGTTTCATGGAACCAATATAATAAATTTTTATCTCCGGTCTAAATTCCTATTCACGAAAACAGAACCCGCAGGCAGGTAATTTCCCCCGTCTGCATTCCTTTTCATTCCTTATATTGCCGCATGCCGGAAACAGACCTTTCCAATGCAGATTTTCAACTGGCGCTGCAGTTTGTGAACCAGACGGCCCAGCATATTTTTCTTACCGGGAAGGCTGGCACAGGCAAAACCACTTTTCTGAAATACATCCGGGGTCACTGCAGTAAAAAAATGGCCATCGTGGCGCCCACGGGTGTCGCGGCCATCAATGCCGGTGGCGTCACCATGCATTCTTTCTTTCAGCTGCCCTTTAATCCCTTTGTGCCGGGCGATGGGAATTATTGGGATCAGCCGGAAATGGCGACCAATGAACAGGGCCTGCTGAAAAAGATTCGCTTTTCCTCGTCCAAAAAAGATTTGCTGCAAGAGCTCGATCTGCTGGTGATCGATGAAGTGAGCATGCTGCGGGCCGATACACTGGATGCCATGGATGCCATTCTCCGGTTTTACCGCAAAAGATCCCTGCCCTTCGGCGGCATTCAGGTCCTTTTTATCGGCGACCTTCACCAACTGCCGCCCGTGGTACATAAAACAGAATGGGAAATCCTCAAAAAGCATTATGCCAGTCCTTTCTTTTTTGATGCGCAGGCTTTAAAACAATGTTCTCTCGTAAATATTACCTTAAAGAAAATATACAGGCAAAAAGACGCTGTTTTCATCGGTCTGCTGAATGCCATCCGGAACAATCAGATCACGGAAAATGAGCTGGCCGTGCTGCATACCCGTCATGACCCCCATTTTGAACCGGGGTATGGCGAACAATATATTACGCTCACTACCCACAATGCACGGGCCGATGCGATCAACAAACAGGAACTTGAAAAATTATCCGGTTCATCCTATTCCTATGAGGCAGAGATGACCGGGGATTTTGATCCCAGAACGGTTATTGCAGAAAGCCAGTTGTTTCTGAAAAAGGGCGCCCAGGTAATGTTTGTCAAGAATGACAAAGGGGAGAACCGCAGATATTTTAATGGAAAGATCGCTGTGATCGGCAGCATTAGCCAGGAGGAGATCCGGGTGCGCTTTCCAGGGGAAACCGGGGACCTGATAATAGAAAAGGAAACCTGGAAGAATATCCGTTTTCAGTACAACCGTGAAAAAGAAACGGTGGAAGAAGAAACCCTCGGCAGTTTCACGCAATACCCCGTGCGGCTGGCATGGGCTATAACCATTCATAAAAGTCAGGGACTCACCTTTGAAAAAGCCATCATTGATGCGGGCGCTTCTTTTGCTCCGGGCCAGGTGTATGTTGCACTGAGCCGGCTCACTTCCCTGAATGGATTGGTTCTCCATTCCCGCATTCACCCGGGAAGCATCCTCACCGACCCGCAGGTGGCCGCGTTCTCGCGGGCTGAGCCCCCAGCCGGTTTTTTACAGGAACGTTTGCAGGAAGAACAGGGCGGGTACGTGCTGCGACTGATTGAAGAAGCCTTTCAATGGAACAAACTGGAAGCTGCTTTCAGGAATCATCATGATCTGCGTGGAACTGTTTTTATTTCTGTAAAAGATGAAGCGACCGAATGGTCAAAACACATCCTGGGTAAAGTGGAGGAAGAAGGATTGGTCTGCGCCAGGTTTGGTAAACAACTCACTTCCCTGCTGGCCACCGCCAGGGAAGATAACTATCAATCCCTTCAGTCCCGCATCGAAGCGGCCTGCCGGTATTTCCTCAGCGTGACGGACCTGCTGACGAACGCTGTCGTTGCGCGTAAAACCAAAACGAAAAGCGGATCCAAATCCAAAAAATATGCTAAGGAACTCGTGGCCCTGGAAAGGGCCCTCCTGTCAAAAAAGGAACAGCTGAACCAGGCCCTGCGAATGGGCGAGGGACTGGTAAAAGGGCTGGATATAAATGCATTGTTCGAGATAACGAAACCGGGCCAGCCGGCTGTGGTTGAAAATAGAACCGCAGAAAAGGATCCTAAACTAAAAAAAGGCGAAACCCGCCGGATCAGCCTGGCGCTGTTTAAAGAAAATAAAAGTGTCGCGGAAATTGCCAAACTTCGTTCCCTTTCTCCAGTGACCATAGAAAATCACCTTATTTCCTTTATTGGCACGGGTGAAATGGGTATTCAGGAACTGGTGCCGGAAGAAAAATTATCACCCATCCTGGAAGCCATCCGGGCTGCGGCCAATGATTTCATCGGGCCGGTAAAAGAAAAACTGGGGGACTCCTATTCTTATCTTGAGATCAAAGCCGTAATGCATTACCGGGAAAAAATACCGTTGACGGCTGCTGATGCACTGGCCAAAACGGAGTAAACCGTTAAAATTTTTCTCCGTGGGTTTTGCGGATCAGGCTGCGGATTAGTCCGGGAAAGGGTTTCAGCAGCAGGAGGAGAAGGGTGGACCAGAAAGGCCTTCCAAAAAAATCCTGCAGGAAACGGCCCGTTTTTAAACGTGCCGCGAAATTTTTTTGCCATGCCTGCTGATATTCCGTTTCCAGCTGATGCCGGTCACAGGCTTTCGCCAAAAACCTGTCCAGGCAAACTGCGGCTATTTTAGATGCGTGCAGGGCCATGCTCATGCCGTTGCCGCACAAAGGCGTGATCATACCCGCAGCATCACCCATGCAGAGAATATGATTTTCCACCTGTGTCTTTTTTGCGAAGCTGATCTGTGATATGGTCAGCGGATACTGATACAGATGTTCCACATGGTCCAACACCTCACGGAGCTTTGGGTTTTGCCTGAGGATGCGGTTTTCCATTTCGGTAATGGATTGTCCGCTTTTTTTTAAATTTCCGCTCACCGTAAGATAGCACAGGCAATACCGGTCATCTTCAATTTTCGAAATCCCGCAGTAACCGCCGCGAAAATTATGCAGGCCGATCTGATGGGCGGGAAATGTGCCACGGACATGATATTTCACCCCCACATAATTCTTGTTTCGGGTTGAACTCAAAAAGGAGCGTTTCCATTTTACATCCAGGTTACTTCTTTTCCCATAACCCGCGCAGGCCGTTTGGGCCCTGAACATTCCCGCGGAGCTGATGATGCTGAAAATACCGTTGTTGTAGGTGATGTCGGCTACTTTCGTATTTTCCAAAACAGTCGCCCCGCTTTTTTTTGCCATCGCTGCCAATGCCGCATCGAGTTTAAACCGGCTGATGCCGAATCCGCCCAGTGGCAGGGTTTCCGTAATGGACAAACCATTGGGCGCGCTGATGATTACCTGGCTGATCCGGGGCAGGTTCCATTCATCCAGAGGAAGGCCAAGCTGCAGCAGGAAGTCCCAGCTTTCCATGCTGATGTATTCGCCGCAGACTTTATGAAAGGGATAGGTTTCCTTCTCCATCAGCAATACGTGATGACCCTGACGCGAAAGCTGGATGGCGAGCGACAAGCCCGCCAGGCCTCCGCCAACAATGGCCGTATCATATAGCGTGGGTGGATTGGTCATGACGGAACTATTATCAGCCACCGGAATGCCCACTGCCAGCGGATACTATAATCCCTGATGCCGGCTTTATCCAGGATTGCCACTAAATCATTTTTTTTAAAACCCCTCAGTACAGACAGGGGAGCATCGTTTTTCACCAGATAGGACCTTGAAAATAGCGCCGTCAGTATCCGGATGGCA
>DASRLM010000441.1:0-24477 GCA_035648455.1 Puia sp.
GCTGTAAGTATGGTAGACATATTTTTAATTTTAAAAGGTTCTTATATGATCAACAAGAAATAGCCGATTTAAAGATAGATAAATATTCTTAAAACGGGTTTACGCGCCTGTTAAACGTCCAGACGGGCATATTTTGCATGGGATTCAATAAACTCCCTGCGCGGGGCCACTTCGTCGCCCATCAGCATGCTGAACACCCGGTCGGCCTCCGTTGCATTTTCTATGGTTACCTGCTTCAGGGTGCGCGTTTCAGGATTCATGGTGGTGTCCCATAGCTGGCTGGCATTCATTTCCCCAAGCCCTTTGTACCGCTGAACGTTCACACTGTCATCTTTCCCGCCGCCAATCCGCTCAACCTGTAGCCGGCGCTGGTCCTCGTTCCAGGCATAGGCCTGCTCTTTTCCTTTTTTAACCAGGTAAAGCGGGGGCTGGGCAATGTAAATATATCCCTGTTCCACCAGGGGGGCCATGTAACGGTAAATGAACGTCAGGATAAGGGTGGCGATATGGCTGCCATCCACATCCGCATCCGTCATGATGATGACCTTGTGATATCTTAACTTGGCGAGATTCAATGCTTTAGGATCATCGGGCATACCTATCGTAACACCCAGGGCAGTATACATGTTTCGGATTTCCTCATTTTCATAAATCCGGTGCTCCATGGCTTTTTCCACATTCAGGATCTTACCCCTCAATGGCAGAATGGCCTGAAAGCTCCTGTCGCGGCCCTGTTTAGCCGTGCCTCCTGCAGAATCCCCTTCTACCAGGTAGAGCTCGCAACGTTCCGGTGCTCTTTCCGAGCAGTCGGCCAGTTTACCGGGTAAACCGCCTCCGCTCAGCACAGATTTCCTTTGCACCAGCTCCCTGGCCTTGCGGGCAGCGGCCCTGGCCTGGGCAGCGAGGATCACTTTTTGGATGATGCTTTTTGCCTCCCGGGGATTTTCTTCCAGATAGGCTACGAGCACCTTTGAAACCGTTGTATCCACGATGCCGCTCACTTCATTATTTCCCAGTTTGGTTTTGGTTTGACCCTCAAACTGAGGTTCAGGAACCTTTACGGAGATGATGGCGCTAAGTCCTTCCCGGTAATCATCCCCTTCAATTTCCACCCTGGCCTTTTCAAAATGATTTTGTTTATCACCATAACTTTTGAAGGTACGGGTGAGTGCGCGACGAAAGCCCGCCACATGGGTACCGCCTTCAATGGTATTGATGTTGTTGACGTATGAATAAATATGTTCACTGAAACTGTCGTTGTAGGTCAGGGAGATTTCCACGGCAACATGGGTGGCTTCATCCGTGCCGTTGACATAGATCACTTTTGGAATCAGCGGATTCCGGCCTGCATTGGCATCCAGCATTTCCAGAAATTCAACGATGCCTCCCTGGCTGTAAAAAGTTTTAGTATAGGTGTTGCCCTGTTCATCTTTCTCGCGCAGGTCGTTGAGGATAATTTTAATTCCCCGGTTCAGAAAGGACAGTTCCCGGAGACGGCTTTCCAATATGTCCCGGTTATATTCCAGGGTAATGAAAATGCTCGCATCCGGATGAAAATGAACACGGGTACCGGTTTTGTCACTGTTGCCGATTTCCCGGACCGGATACTGGGGGATTCCGATCTTATACGCCTGTTCAAATTTTTTGCCATCCCGTTGAACGGTAACATGGAGGTCGCTGCTCAGTGCATTCACACAACTCACGCCCACTCCGTGCAATCCGCCGGAAACCTTGTAGGTGTTCTTGTCGAACTTTCCGCCCGCGTGCAGCATAGTCATCACCAGCTCCAGGGCGTTTCTTTTTTCTTTGGTATTCATGCCGGTGGGAATACCACGTCCGTCGTCTTCCACACTGATGGAATTATCCGGATAAATATTTACGGTGATATTGCTGCAATAGCCCGCAAGGGCCTCATCGATTGAATTATCCACGACTTCATAAACCAGATGGTGCAAACCCTTAACGCCGATATCCCCGATGTACATGGCGGGTCTTTTTCTCACCGCTTCCAGTCCCTCAAGAACCTGAATACTGTCTGCCCCGTAACCGTTTGTTGCCGGAGGTAAAACCTGCTGAATTGTATCGCTCATATTTAGTTGAAAAACCGGTTATTAGAACTGAAATAACCCAGTCTGCAAATGTACGAAAACCGGGGCTAAGTAAGGCGGTTGAAACGGTCTTTTTTGCATATTTTTTTGGGTGATTTCAACCCAAAAAATGACAGTATTGTGATGATAAACTACCTGAATCGCCTTTCCGGGTATTGCCAGAAGTGGTTTCCGATGTAAATTTGCCCTCCACATGCACCAGCCCCCCGACATACTTTCCCTGGCCTATAAACAGCCGGTTATGCAGGATGCGCTTGATCTCTTACAGGAGAAAGAACGTCAGATTCCCGGGTCCGTTCAGTATACGATGCTGCGATACCGCAAAAACCCGCAATGGAGCGTCGATGACCTGGGCATGATGACCTATCATTATCAGAAGGACAAACCCCGGGAGAATTATTTTGAACTGCGGTTTTGTATTGCCGGGAACGTGTACTGCAAGCAGAAGGACCAGGAATGCGATTCCTGCCGTTTGAATGTTTCCCGTTATTGCCAGGAACGTATTGAAACGGTGGATGTGCTGAGCTTCCGTTTTTCGGCCGTTCATCTTTCCCAGTTTGTGAAACCCCAGCAGATTACCGGAACCCTGACGGACAATGTACTCAACTTCAAACATCCTTCCTCCTTCTCCAAAATATTAACGCTCTGCAGCCGCATCCGGATGTTGCTGGAAGCGGTTTTGAACCATAACTATACGGACAGTCTCGAAAATATTTACATCAATGCACAAACCCAGATGCTGTTGCTCTACAGCCTGGAGTGCATGCTGGGCGAAAAAGAAGTGGATGCGTTTCAATGTAAGTTCCTGGCCAACGAAGATGACCGTGAAAAAATTACACTGGCCAGAAAGATCCTCCTGGATCACATCGGGGAACCACTGACCATCCGGGAACTCAGCCGGAAAGTGGCCATCAACGAATGTTACCTGAAAAAGGGCTTCAAGGAACTTTTCGGCACCACCATCTTTGATTTCTACCAGAGCCAGCGCATGGAACACGCCCGCTATCTTTTATATGAGAAAGGATTAAGTGTTACCGACGTTTCCATCATGCTGGGCTATTCTTCCATCTCCCATTTTTCCACCGCTTTTAAAAAGCATACGGGACTGAAGCCTTGTGAGTTGTTGCTGCATTGAGTTCATTGTTGACGGTTGACGGTCAACCGTCATCCGTCAACCGTCAACGAAACACTCCGCCGCTTCAATCGTCTCATCCAGATCTCTAAAAGTGAGGGCATTATTTAGGAACCAGCTTTCAAAGGGGGAAGGCGGAAGATAGATTCCCTGATCCAGGAGGGAATGAAAGAATTTTTTAAACTGGTCTGTGTTGCAGTCGGACGCCGTTGCAAAATCCTTTACGGGATGATCACAGAAATGAACGCTGATCATCGACCCGTACTGGTTGATCACAAAAGGAATTCCTTTTTGCCGCAGCGCTTTTTGTAATCCTTCTTTGAGATAGATCGTCTTTTGTTCGAGTTCGGTATAGATGTTTGGATTCTCCTTTAATATTTTCAATGTCGTTAGTCCGGCGATCATGGCAATGGGGTTACCACTGAGTGTTCCTGCCTGGTACACTTTACCCAGCGGGGCGATCAATTCCATGATCTCCCGCCGGCCGCCGAAGGCGCCCACGGGCATGCCGCCGCCAATCACTTTTCCATAGGTGACCAGGTCTGCCCGGATGCCCAGTTTTTCCTGGGCGCCACCGGGAGCGAGCCGGAATCCGGTCATCACTTCATCAAAAATCAGCAGCATATTTTCCGCATCGCAAATGGATCTGAGTTCTTCCAGAAATCCTTTTTCCGGCAGCACACAGCCCATATTGCCGGCCACCGGTTCCACGATGATGGCTGCCATATTTCCGCGGTGTTGTTTCACCAGTTCCCTTACCGCTTCCGGATCATTGAAGGGGCAGGTTAGCGTATCCTGGGCTACCCCGGCTGTTACCCCGGGAACGGTCTGGATATTCAGGGTGGCCATTCCACTACCGGCTTTTACCAGGAAGGCATCGGCATGGCCGTGGTAATGACCTTCAAATTTGATGAATTTGTTTTTTCCGGTAAATCCCCTGGCCAGCCGGATCGCACTCATGCACGCTTCCGTTCCGCTGCTCACCATGCGGATCAGGTCCACATGGGGAACCATGCCCACAATCAGCTCCGCCATCTCCACTTCCAGTTCCGTGGGCGCGCCATAAGATGTGGATTGGGCCACTCTTTCCCGGATCGCCTGTACCACGGGCTCATAAGCATGTCCGAGGATCATGGGCCCCCAGGAAGCAATATAATCGATGTACTTATTGCCATCGGCATCGTAGAGGTAGGCGCCTTTCGCATTGCGGATGAAAAGCGGCTCACCGCCGACACTTTTAAAAGCCCGAACCGGCGAATTAACTCCCCCGGGAATGGACCGCTGCGCCCTGGCGAAAAGCTGTTTGCTTAAGATGGTATCCATGGTTTTGATTCAAAAATATAAAGGCTCCTGTCTGCCAATCCGGTTAACCATAGCCGGCACCGTCAGGCGTTGGTTAAAGCATCAGTGTTCCAGCAATTTCACAGCGTCCCTGGCAAAATAGGTCGCGATTAAATCGGCGCCGGCTCTTTTCATGGAAGTGAGTGTTTCCAGGATTGCCTTGTTTTCGTCCAGCCAGCCCATTTTGGCCGCAGCTTTGATCATGGCGTATTCTCCGCTGATGTTATAGGCACTAACGGGAACGCGCACTGCATTTTTCACCTCCCGGATGATGTCCAGATAGGAGAGTGCGGGTTTCACCATCACGATGTCTGCGCCTTCCGCCACGTCCTGCTTGGCCTCTTTCACGGCTTCGGTGCGGTTGGCATAATCCATCTGGTAAGTTTTTTTGTCACCGAATCCCGGTGCGGAATCCAGGGCATCCCGGAAGGGACCGTAGAAACAGGAGGCGTATTTTGCACTGTAGGCCATGATGCCGGTTTTGGTGAATCCGTTTTTCTCAAACGCCATTCTGATGGCGCCAATACGGCCATCCATCATATCACTCGGGGCCACAAAATCCGCCCCGGCCTCCGCATGACTCAGGCTCATGTTCACCAGCGCTTCCACGGTTTCATCATTCAGGATCTGGCCGTCTTTCACGATGCCGTCGTGACCATAGGAAGAATAGGGATCCAGCGCCACGTCGGTCATGATCAGCATGTCGGGAACCGCCTCTTTGATGGCGCGGATGCTGCGCTGCATCAGGCCATCCCTGTTCCATGCTTCTTTTCCTGTATTGTCTTTCCATTCCTCTTTGCACTTGACGAACAATAAAATGCTTTTTAATCCCATGCCGTAGAGTTCTTTCACTTCTCCGACCGTCAGGTCCAGGCTGTTGCGGAAATATCCCGGCATGGATTTAATTTCTGACCTCACCTGTTTACCTTCCTCAATAAACAGGGGCACGATAAAATCATTGGCGGTAAGACCGGTCTCGGCAACCAGGCTGCGGATGGCGGGATTCGCCCTTAATATTCTGCTTCTGTGCTGCATGATATAAGTAAGAATTAATTGTAAAAATGCTTTATTTCTGTTTCAAATAATCCACTGTCCATTGTCCATTCATTAAACCCACTCTCTTGGCGCCAGACAAACCTGAAGCAATTTGTCTTCTTTGCTTCCCGGATCGGGATGATAGTCATAAACCCATCTGGCGCGGGGTGGAAGGCTCATCAAAATACTTTCTATCCTTCCTTTTGTTTTTAACCCGAACAGGGTTCCGCGATCGTGGATCAGATTAAATTCCACATATCTTCCCCTTCTGATTTCCTGCCAGAAAATTTCTTTTTCACCGTAGGGATGGTCCTTTCTTTTCGCGACAATCGGAAGATAGGCTTCCAGAAAAGTATTTCCGTTCAGTTGCTGGAAATGGAACAGATCGTCTGCCCGGGCCTCGTTGGCGGGCCGCAGGTGATCGTAGAATATGCCGCCGATGCCGCGCGTTTCCCCATTGCGGTGGGTGTTGGAAAAATAATCATCGCAGTTTTTTTTGTATTGGGGGTACAGATCGGGATCAAAGGAGTCCAGTGCTTTTTTCAGGGTCATGTGAAAATACCGGGCGTCCTCTTCAAATAAATAATAGGGCGTCAGATCGGTGCCTCCCCCAAACCATCTATCCTTTACACATCCTTCGTCATCATACAATTCAAAAAAACGCCAGTTGGCGTGCACGGTGGGCACGTAAGGATTCCGGGGATGAATGACCAGTGATAGTCCGCAGGCAAACCAGGAATCACCATCCATCTGCAGTTGCTTTCGCATGGCATCGCTTACCTGGCCAAAAACAACCGAAGTGTTTACCCCGCCTTTTTCAATTACCGGACCCGTCTCCATCACCCTGGTTCTTCCCCCGCCGCCTTTTCCGGCATCCCTTTCCCAGTCATCTGTTTTGAAAACCGCCTTTCCATCTACCTCTTCCAGTGCGGCACAGATCGTATCCTGAAGGTCATGGATGTATTCAATCCACCGGCTCCTGAATTCCTTTGTTGCTGTTTTATATAGTGGTGGCGCATCCATAAGGTGATTTTTCACAATGAACTTTTCTCAAAATCATTTTGGTAAGCATGGTTTTTAACCGCGTCCACAAAAGCTTTGGCGTGATCCACCGGCACATTCGGCAGGATTCCGTGTCCGAGATTGGCGATGTGCCGGTGCGGACCAAATTCTTCCAGCATCCGGGTCACCTGTTTTTTCATTTCCGGAATGGGTGTGAGTAAACGCGCAGGATCAAAATTTCCCTGCAGGGTAACTCCGGGGCCCGCCAGCGCCCTGGCCGTATCCGGGCGGATGCACCAGTCCACGCCAATGCCGGCCGTGCCGGTGGCGGCCATTTCCGCCAGTGAATGCCAGGCGCCTTTGGCAAACAAAATGGTCGGCACCTCCTCTTTCAGGGCAAAGATAATCTGACGCATGTATTGCAGGGAGAACATTTCAAAATCATCCGGGCCCAGCAATCCGCCCCAGCTGTCAAACAATTGCACCACATCCGCGCCGGCCTTTACCTGCTGCCTCAAATAGGCGATCGTTGTATCCGTGAGCATTTGCAGGAGACGATGTGCGAGCGCAGGTTGGGTATAACAAAAGGATTTGGTGAGGTCAAACGTCTTGGATCCTTTACCATCCACCATATAACAAAGGAGGGTCCATGGCGCACCCGCAAATCCGATCAGGGGTACCCGCTCATTCAGCTCCTGCTTCACCAGCCGGATGGCCTCAAAAACATATCCCAGCGTGGATTCCACGTCGGGTACAAAAACCCTTTGGGCATCGGCTTCGCTTCTGACCGGCGCCGGCAACACGGGGCCGGTATTTTCAATCAGTTGCACTTCGAGGCCCATGGCCTGCAGCACCACGAGGATATCGGAAAAAAGAATGGCCGCATCCACGCCTATCTGATCCACCGGCTGCAAGGTGATTTCCGTTGCCAGGCCCGGCGTTTGCACCCGTTCAAAAAAGGAATATTTATCCCGCAGCTTCCGGTAGTCCGGAAGATAACGGCCCGCCTGCCGCATCATCCATACCGGTGCGCGTTCCGTTTTTTCTCCAGCCAGTGTTCTCAATAATAAATTATTCTTCAGCATATTCAGATTATCGGGTGTGACTGGCCATAGGCAATGGCCATTTGAAAAAGAGATGCTTTGTCCGGTGCCGGCGAAAGCATCACTTCCTTGTTGGAAAAACGCGTCAGGGCCCTGGCAGTTGTTCCGCCCAGGGCAAAGAGAACGGTCTGCTGGGAAAGGGTATTGATGGAAAAAAAACTGGTTACGGCCGTAGGACTGAAGAATAATACCGCGTCATACTCTTTCTTCAATCTTACCGGCGTTGCCTGTGTCTGGTAAACCACCAGTTCCTGCATTGGAATCCCATATCCCTTTAACTTATCCGGCAACACATCCCTGCGCTGATCCCCGCAGAAGAATACGGCCCGTTTTACCTGGTCCCCGATCATTTTGACGGCCAGGTTTTCGGCATTGGTTTCCGTGCCCGCGATGCGTGCCCCGTCAAAAGCAGCAGCGGCGCTTTTTCTCGTGAAGTTGCCCACGCAGTAGATGGTCCAGTCCGGTTTGTTTCGAATGATACCCCCCACCGCCGCCACGGCGTTGGTGCTGGTAAAAACAACAACCTGTTTCTCTTCAGCTAGGGCCAGCACCTGGTAACGGGTATGCTCATCCGAATTCAAAAGAATCCGGATAAAGGGAATATCCTCAATCACGATGGAACCCGGATAGTCTTCTTTTTCTGAAACCCGGTTTCCAGGCGGTCCCAGAGATCCCGTGGATAATATCGTAAAAGGTCTGTCAGCCATTTTTAATTTCCTCAAGTAAAGTATGCCCACCGTTTTCCAGCAATTCGTGCGCAGCGGAAGTACCCAGCGATGCAGCCAGTTCCAGGGAAATCCTTTTCTCTATGAACACCTGGTTTTTCCCGTCGGTTCCGGTCAGGTTTCCCTGAAAATAAAGTTCTTCGTTTTCAATTTCCGCCAATGCACCTACCGGTGTGGAACAACCGCCGAGAAGCGCGGATAAAAAATCCCTTTCTATATGGGTGCAAAAAGCCGTGCGTTCATCATGCAGTTTCGCGCAGGCCTTCAGCAGGGGTTCATCGTGTTCCCGGCAGAGAACCAGCAATGCACCCTGTGCGGGCGCGGGCAGCATCCAGCTGAGCTCAACGGCAATCTGCGGGCGAACCCCGATGCGTTCCAATCCGGCTGCTGCAAAAATGGCCGCGTTCCAGGTGCTCTCACTAAGTTTTTTTAAGCGGGTGTTCACATTTCCGCGAATGGGATCAACGATGTCTTCCGGAAAACGGTGCAGCCACTGCGATTTCCTGCGCAGGCTGCTGGAAGCGATCCTGGCAGGGGAATGATGGTCCAAAAAATCATTTTCGAAAGGAAGCCGGGGTACCAGCAGATCATAGGGACTGTCCCTTTCCGGTATGGCCGCTTCCACTATTCCGCGAGGAAGCTGAACCGGTACGTCCTTCATGGAGTGCACGGCAAGATCTATCTGATTATTCAACAGGGCCTGGTCCAGGCTGCGCGTGAATATACCCTGAACGCCCATGGCATATAAAGGCGTGGTCAGGTCCAGGTCACCTTCGCTCTTTACCGGAACCAGTACGGCTTCAACGCCGGATTTTTTTAATAAATGCTGAATGCGGGTAGCCTGCCACAAAGCGAGCTGACTATCCCGGGTGCCGATCCTGTAAGTTATTGACATGATGAACTGGTTTATCCTGCGATAAACTCGTTGATTGCCTGGATATACTGGCAACCCCGTTGATTTTCGCGGCGCATCTTGGAAGCCATGCCATTCAGTACACGCTGTATCTTCTGATCTGCTGAATGGCCCGGCGCCTGTATGGATGCAGCCTGTTCAAACAAAGGGGAACTGTAAATTTCCTGGAGTTTTATTTTCACTTCCTTTAGAACCGGAACATGCCGGCGCATTTCGTGCCAGTCCAGCAATTCCCGCATATGGCCGGCGATAATCACCTGCGCCTTGGGAATTTCTGCAGCGCGTTTTTGAAGTGTTTCATCTTTCATCCGGGACAGGCTGTCCACATCGATCAGCGTGACATGGGGAAGAGCCGCAACCGCTTTATCCACGTTGCAGGGAATGGAAAGATCTATGATGAGTTTATTTTCTTTATGGGCGGCAAGCAGATCAGCCGTAATCACCGGATCCGTTGCATGGGTGGCTACGAGAATGATGTCGGCCTTCCGGACTTCTTCACCCAGCTGATCCAGGGATGTGTGCCGCAGATGCAGGAGGGAAGCCAGGTTTTCCGCCTTTTCGTTCGTCCGGTTGATCAGCGTGATGTTGGTGGTACCGAGGTAATCCACCATATTTTTACAGGCGTTGCTGCCTATTTTACCGGTACCCAGCAACAGGATCCTTTTGTTTTTGATCTCCCGTATATTTTCCCGGATATAATGCACGGCGGCAAAGGCCACGGAAACCGTTCCGTCGCTCAGGGCTGTTTTATTTTTAATGTCCTTGGAAGATTGCAGCACCTGGTTGAGTGTCCTTTCCAGAAAAATATGGATGAAGTCTCTTTCCTTGGCAAATTTCATGGCCTGACGGATCTGGCCGACAATTTCATAGTCGCCCAGGATCTGCGAATCCAGACCGGCTGCCACATCAAAGAGATGATGGATGGCGTTTAAACCCTGCCTGCTGTACGCCAGTTCATGGAACAATTCCGCCGTTCCTTCGGTCTCGGAACAGAAAAGCCGAACCAGCTGCTGGGCACTTTCTGCGATACCATATATTTCCGAGCGGTTGCAGGTGGATAACACAAACAGATCCTGAACCCCGTAAGAAGATGCGTTTTCCAGAATGCGCATATATTGACTGGAACCAATGGCAAAGGAACCGCGTGTACGGGTATCGGTTTTTTTATAATTAATGCCGACCACAAAAAATTTAGAAAGTTCAGCTACCGGATTCCTGCTCATTGTTCCTGACCGTCTGGGGTTATCAATTTAGATACGCAAAACTACATTGCGCGTTCCTTAACTCAGCATTTTAGTGTCATAATACTGTCATTTGTAAAAGCTGTATTTATTTCGGGCGGAAAGGGATTGATTATCTGTTGTTTTCTGTAATTACATTTGCAAATGGCCAATTCCAGACGGGGTATTATCCTGATGAACCTGGGTTCCCCGGATTCAACGGAAGTAAAGGATGTAAAAAAATACCTGAATGAATTCCTCTTTGACAAGCGGGTGATTGACTATTCCTGGCTTTTCCGCAAAATCCTGGTTCAGGGAATCATAGTGCCTCGTCGCGCCCCGAAATCTGCGGAAGCATACCGGACGATCTGGACCGCGGAAGGTTCACCGCTGCTGTATCTGACCTATGAGCTGGCCGCCCGGTTGCAGGAACTGATCCCCTGGCCGGTTTCTGTTTCCATGCGATATGGAAATCCGTCTATGGAGGCTGCCTATGAAGAACTGCTGCAAAGAGTACCGGATCTGGAAGAAGTAACTGGGGTGCCCCTGTATCCGCATTATGCCATGTCTTCCTACGAAACTGCTGTGGAACATGCCAAAGAGATTCACCGGCGGAAAAAATACAGATTCAAACTGAATTTTGTTCCACCGGTATTTGACCGTCCGGAGTATATAGAGGCGCTGGCCGAACACATCCGGCCCTGGCTGCAACGGGACTATGACCATTTGCTGTTCAGCTTTCACGGCATTCCGGAAAGACATCTCGAAAAAACTGATCCCACCCATCAGCACTGCCTCCGGTCGGCGGATTGTTGTTCGGTTCCTTCCCCGGCGCATGCAACCTGTTACCGGCACCAGGGCCTGACCACTATGAACCTGGTTGCAGCGAAACTGAATCTGCCAGAGGAGAAATACAGTTTTTCTTTTCAATCCCGGCTGGGCAGGGAAGAATGGCTGAAACCATACACGGACTACCGGTTCATGGATATGCCCAGAGAAGGGATTAAAAAATTACTGGTTGTTTGTCCCGCTTTCGTCAGTGACTGTTTGGAAACCCTGGAAGAAATT
The DNA here is from genome assembly GCA_035648455.1 of Puia sp. Classification (GTDB taxonomy): domain Bacteria; phylum Bacteroidota; class Bacteroidia; order Chitinophagales; family Chitinophagaceae; genus Puia. The sequence continues at coordinate 11,648 of DASRLM010000441.1, forward strand.
GCCATTCGTGGCAGAAAAAGTTTTCTGGATTCCGGGGGAACCGATTTTCACATGATCCCCTGTTTGAATGCGGATCCCATCTGGGTTAAGACGCTGGCGGGATGGTTGGGGGGAAAGGTTGATGGTTGATGGTTGACGGCTTTGCCCGCCGAAGAGAAGCGGAGGTGGGTTGATGGTTGATGGAACTGATCGTTGGATCTGTGACATGGAGGGTGGCGGATTTTGATCTGAAAATAAATCCGGAAAGGATGTATTTATATATTAAGGCGCTTCATATTATTTTTATCGTGACCTGGTTCAGCGGGATGTTTTACATCGTGCGCCTTTTTATTTATAATACGGAGGCATCGGAAAAACCGGAGGAGGAGAGAAATATTCTGCAACCACAGTTCCGTATCATGATCAGGAGATTATGGTTGGGTATAACCTGGCCCTCTGCCATACTCACGCTCGTTTTTGGTCCCTGGATCTGGTATATGCTGGGGAGCACACCTTCATGGCTTGGGGTCAAATTGGTGTTTGTGGGGTTGCTTTATCTCTATCATTTTTCCCTTCACCAGCTTTACCGGGAGCAGATGCGGGGTATATTCCGGTTCAGTTCACAAAAATTACGCGTCTGGAATGAACTGGCAACGCTGTTGTTGTTTGCCATCGTTTTTCTTGCCAGCGTGAAGCAGGCCCTGAGCTGGATCGGAGCGGTGGTGGGCATTCTTTCACTGGCGGTGTTGCTGATGCTGGGGATCAGGTTGTACAGGAAACTGCGGAGTAATAATGGTTGACGGATGACGGATGACGAATGACAGTTGATGGAGAAACCATCAACCATATACCCAAAAAAAGACCTCCTAATTCAGGAAGTCTCTTTTATGAAGGGGCAAAAAGGTGGTCCTTCGGAAACCTGATTTCGACGGTCATTCAGGAAATTGGGAAATGACTTAATAGAACTAACTGCACTGGTTTTTGCAAAGGTGATATAAGGAATTAAAAACGGGGAGAACGGATTACCAACCGGTTAGCAGGAAAGAGAAAAAAAGGAAGGGGAGTAGGAATACCCCCCTTTTTAACCCCTAAACCCTAAACCGTAGAAAAAAAAGTTTTCATGAACCAGAATATCTTAAGAGATGCAATCATTGATTTTTAACAGGTATTGGCGTTCGTTTTTGGGAACATAAACTATGCCAAACGGCAGGTATGTGGATAATTGATCTGACTTAAAAGCCTGATCCTGCTTTGTTTCAGAGAAAACTTACGCAGGGCTTCCGGAATGAACGATAGCGTATCCACGTTTTCGAATACGTATAAAACCCTTAAAAAGGTTAACTTTGCAGCCATTTTTAAACCGGGGTTTCTGATTTTTTCAGTTAATATTTTCGTAATACACTCATTATTAATGATCTGATATGGCCGGTAAATACAAGGAATATCAAAAATTAAATCTGCCGGAAATCGGCAGTGAAGTGCTGGAACGCTGGTCAGGTTCCGGTGCCTTTCGTAAAAGTATTGATTTAAGGGAGGGGAAAATTCCTTTTGTTTTTTATGAAGGGCCGCCCAGCGCCAATGGTTTGCCCGGAATTCATCATGTGATCAGCCGCACCCTGAAAGATCTGGTTTGCCGCTATAAAACCATGCGCGGATTCCAGGTGTGGCGAAAAGGCGGCTGGGACACCCATGGCCTTCCCGTGGAACTTGGCGTGGAAAAAGAACTGGGCATCACCAAAGACGATATAGGGAAAAAGATTTCTGTTGAAGAATACAACCTGAAATGCCGCGAAGCCGTGCTCCGGTATAAGGATAAATGGGATGAACTGACGCGGAAAATGGGTTATTGGGTTGATCTTGAGCATCCCTACATCAGCTTTAAGAATGACTATATTGAAACGCTGTGGTGGATGCTGAAGGAATTATACCAGAAGGATCTTTTATTTGAAAGCATCAGCATCCAGCCTTATTCGCCTGCCGCCGGAACGGGGCTGAGCTCCCACGAACTGAACCAGCCCGGCACTTATAAAGAGGTCAGGGATACCAGTTGCGTGGCCATGTTCAGGGCCATCCCCGGTGAGCGGTCTGCATTTTTATTTAAGGCCCTGGAACATCCCGGAGCGGAATTGTTTTTTATGGCCTGGACTACCACACCGTGGACGCTTCCTTCGAACCTGGGCCTTACCGCAGGGGCGGAAATAGACTATGTGCTGCTGCAAACCTTCAATCCCTATACCCATCTTCCCGTGAATGTGGTTCTAGCCCGTTCCCTGGTGGATAAATATTTTAAAAAGGAGGAGGAGAACGGCGACTTTACCGGTTACGGTCCTTCTTCCAAATCACTTCCCTGGAAAATATTGCTGGGGTTCTGCGGATCCGATATCGAGGGCTGCCGCTATGAGCAGTTGATTCCCACGGATGCGGGAAGCCTGGCCAATATCCGGCAGATTACGCCAGCGGCCGATCCGTTCCGGGTGGTGACGGGTGATTTTGTAACTACGGAAGACGGTACCGGTATTGTTCATACGGCGCCTGCATTTGGTGCGGATGATTACAAAGCGGGGAAAAAAAATAATCTGGGCATACTTACCCTCGTAGATAAAAAAGGAAAATTTGTGGAAGGGGTGGGTGAGTTCAGCGGCCGCTATGTAAAAAATTATCCGGATGATCCGCAATATGTGGATGTGAATGTGGACATCTGCGTAAAGCTGAAGAAAGAGAACCGGGCATTCAAAATAGAAAAATACGAACATACTTATCCGCATTGCTGGCGCACGGACAAGCCCATTTTATATTATCCCCTGGATGCCTGGTTTATCCGGACAACGGCCTTCAGGGATCGCATGATTGAATTAAATAAAACCATCCGGTGGAAGCCGGCATCCACCGGAGAGGGCCGGTTCGGAAACTGGCTGGAGAATATGGTTGACTGGAACCTGAGCCGGAGCCGTTTCTGGGGAACTCCGCTGCCCATCTGGCGAACCGACGACGGCAGGGAAGAAAAATGCATCGGATCCATCGCAGAATTATTATCGGAAGCGTTAAAAGCAACCACGAAACTGGGAGCTGATGTGAATGCGGATGTGGATGCCGCAACCCTGGATCTGCACAAACCTTTTGTGGATGACATCATCCTGCTGAGTGATGAGGGAAGGCCCATGAAGCGGGTGCCGGATCTGGTAGACGTATGGTTTGATTCTGGCGCCATGCCCTATGCGCAGTGGCATTTCCCTTTTGAAAATAAAGAGCAGTTTGAAAAAAATTTTCCGGCCGATTTTATTGCGGAAGGCGTGGACCAGACGCGGGGATGGTTTTATACCTTGCATGCGCTGGCCGTGATGCTGTTCGATAGCGTGGCGTATAAAACAGTCGTGTCCAACGGACTGGTTCTGGACAGACAAGGCAATAAGATGAGCAAACGGATCGGCAATGTAGTGGATCCGTTTAAAACAATAGACCAGTTTGGCGCCGATGCCACAAGATGGTATCTGATCACCAATGCGTCTCCCTGGGACAGTATGAAATTCGATCCGGAAGGCATCCGGGAAGTGCAGCGTAAATTTTTTGGCACCTTATATAATACCTATCAGTTTTTTGCGCTCTATGCCAATGTGGATGGATTTCATTTTAAAGAAGGTTATATCCCCCTGGAAAAAAGGCCTGAAATTGATAAATGGATCCTCTCCGCCCTGAACAGCCTGGTTAAAAAAGTAACGGCCGGCTTCGATGAATACGAACCGACCGTTGCAGGAAGGCTGATTGAGGATTTTGTGGACCAGCAATTGAGCAACTGGTACGTCAGGCTCAGCCGCCGGCGCTTCTGGAAGGGGGAATATCAGCTGGATAAACTGTGTGCCTATCAAACCCTGTACGAGTGCCTGGAAACTTTAAGTAAGCTGATTGCGCCGGTTTCCCCTTTCTTTGCAGACTGGCTATTCCTGAACCTGAACCAGGTTACGGGGAGAAGCGGGCAGCTGTCGGTCCACCATACGGATTTCCCTTCCTGGAATGCCGAAGTAATAGATGAAAAGCTGGAGGACAGGATGCAAATGGCCCAGGATGCCTCTTCCCTGATCCTGTCTCTGAGAAAAAAGATCAATATCAAGGTGCGTCAGCCCCTGCAAAAGGTCCTGATCCCGGTTCTTGATCCCCTGATGGCGGAACAGTTGCAAAAGGTGGAGGAGCTGATCAGGTCCGAAGTAAACGTAAAGGAACTGTCTTACTTAAAGGATACCGACGGATTTATCCATAAAAGGATAAAACCGAATTTTGTGGCGTTGGGTAAAAAGCTGGGTGCGGGGATGAAAACAGTCAGCAGTGCGCTGGGCGCATTCGGTCAGCCGGAGATCAGCCGGATGGAGAAAGAAGGCGGGGCCGGGATCGAGGTGGGGGGTGAAACGGTCTGGATCACCTTAAATGAAGTGGAAATCACCAGTGAGGACGTTCCCGGATGGATGGTTGCTTCCAAGGGTCCCCTGACCGTGGCTCTGGACGTAACGGTGACGCCGGAACTGGAAAAAGAAGGGCATGCCCGGGAACTGGTGAACAGGATTCAGAAGATCAGGAAAGACAGCGGGTTTGACCTCACGGACCGGATAAACGTACAAATTGGCGGGGCTGAAACATTGCAGGAGACAATAAGACAATTTAATTATTATATTTGCGCGGAAATTTTGGCAGATCATCTGGAGATGGTACCCGAAATTTCCAATGGCACCTTAATTGAAGTGAATGAGATCCCATTAACAGTGTTCGTTACAAAAAAAGCCTAACCATATGGCAATCAAGAAAAAACCTGTAAAATCCGTGAAAAAAGCGCTTCCAAAAAAAGCGGTGAAGCCTGCTGCAAAAAAGCCCGCGCCCGTTAAAAAGTCAGCGCCTGCAAAACCTGTTAAAAAGGAAATTCATAAAAAAAACGTACCCGTGTCAAAGAAACCAGCAGCAGTAAAGACAGTACCCGCAAAATCAGCGTCTAAGCCCGCATCCAGTTCAGTTAAAAAAATACCCGTACAACCTGCCGCTAAAAAACCGGTTGCCCATGTTGCACATCCGGCGGCACACCCGGTGTCCAAACCTGCGGCACATCCGGTACCCAAGCCCGCGGCCCATCCGTTGCCCAAGGCGGTGGCCCATCAGGCCCCCGTAGTAGCGAAGCCCGTTCAGGCCCCGGTTGTAAAAGTGCCGGTAAAGGCAGAAGTGAAAAAACCCGTATTTAAACAAGAAGTCAAGAATACATCCCCTGTAACAGCCAAACCGGAACCAAAGAAGCCAGCCCCCCTGCCTGTCAGAACAGGAAAGGTGGTTATTCCAGAAATGAAAACGAAAACGGTTCGTAAATACGAACCCGAATTTACAAAATCCGTGCTGGACATACAGCAGCATGAACAAACCGGACCCACCATGAGATACAGTGACGCAGAGTTAACAGAATTCAGGGAGTTGATTACCAAAAAACTGGATGCCGCAAAAAAAGAGCTTGCCTATCTCCAGGGACTGATCACCCGCCGCGATGAAATGGGCGGAGATGAAACGGACAATCGCTATATGACCATGGAAGACGGCAGCATGAGCATGGAACGGGAGCAGTTGAGCCAGATGGCCAGCCGCCAGATCACGTTCATCGATCATCTCGAGAAAGCCATGATGCGGATAGAAAATAAAACCTATGGCATTTGCAGGGTAACGGGAAAACTGATTGATAAAGCAAGATTGAAAGCAGTTCCCCATGCAACACTGAGCATCGAGGCTAAACAGACCATGAACAAATAGGCTTGTTCTTCAGCTAATATGCAATCCCGCCTTCTTCTTATTTCGATGGCGCTGGTATTGGGAGCCATACTTCCAATGCAGGCGGCTATTAATGCCCGTCTCGCAAAAACAGCAGACAACAACCCGGTGATGGCGGCATTTGTTTCCTTTGCCGTAGGAACGATTGCCCTCCTGATCTATCTGATCCTTGCGGGCCAGTTTAATTTCCGTTATGTTTCGGGTAATTCACCGTGGTGGATATGGACCGGCGGATTGCTCGGCACTTTTTTCGTTGCGGGCATCGTGATCCTGTTACCGCGACTGGGCGTTGCACTGGCCTTCAGCCTGGTGATTGCGGGCCAAATGCTTACCGCCATTCTGTTTGATCAGTTTGGCTGGATGGGCCTTGCCGTTAAAGAAATTTCCGCAGGAAAGATTGCCGGCGCCATTTTATTGATTATCGGCGTGATTTTGATCCGGAAGTTTTAATGGAGAAAGGAAATCCTCATTTAATCTCCTGCATATCCACCAGCTTTTTATAAAACCCTTCCAGGTTTACCAGTTGTTCATGTGTTCCCCTTTCCACAATTCGCCCGTGCTGAAGAACAATGATTTCATCGGCGTGCCGGATGGTACTTAACCGGTGGGCGATAACGATGCAGGTTCTGTTTTGCATCATATTATTTATCGCATCCTGCACCAGCCGCTCACTTTCGGTATCCAGGGAAGATGTGGCCTCATCCAGAATTAATATGGGCGGATTTTTCAAAACGGCGCGGGCAATGGTTATACGTTGCCTTTCCCCGCCGCTGAGTTTGGATCCGCGGTCGCCGATATTCGTCTGATAACCGTTTTCTTTCTGTGAGATAAAACTGTGGGCGTTGGCCACCCTGGCGGCGTTTTCAATATCTGCCAATGAAGCATCCGGAGTGCCCAGCGCTATATTGGCCGCAATGGTATCATTGAATAAAATGGGTTCCTGGGTAACAATACTCATGTGGTTGCGCAGGTCATACAGGGAGTATTCGCGGATGTTGATGCCATCCACCAGCAGTTCGCCGGAAACTACATCATGGAACCGCGGGACAAGATCGGCGAGCGTGGATTTTCCCGCACCCGAAGAACCTACCAGCGCAATGGTTTTGCCTTTTTTGATGATCAGGTTGATATCGTGCAACACCCGTATCCCTTCGTAAGCGAAGGAAACGTTTCTGAATTCTATGGATTGCTGAAAAGTGGGGAAAGGTTTTGGATTGACGGGATCGTTAATCGAGATATCTGCGTGTAAAATCTCGTCGATCCGTTTGATGGCGGCCGTTCCGCGCTGGGCATTGTAAAAAGAGGTGGACAGGGTTTTTGCCGGATTGATGATCTGTGTAAAAATCGCGATATAGGTAATAAACCCTTCCGCCTGCAGGGCAAACTGATGGGAAAGGATCATCTGGCCCCCGAAAAAAAGAATGCAACACAACACGATCACACCCAATAATTCCGACAGGGGCGAAGCCAAATCGCGGCGGAAAATCATTTTGTTCCTGATATGATTCAGGTAACTGTTGACATTAAAAAATTTTAACTGCAGGAACTTTTCTGCGTTAAAAGCCTTGATCACCCGGAGACCGCCGAGGGTTTCATCGAGGATGGACATGAGGATGCCCAGCTGATCCTGGGAAATATTGGATTGTTTCCGGAGGGAGCGGCTCACCCGGCCGATGATAAAACCCGTGAGCGGTAATAATATTAACAGAAACAGGGACAAAGGCGGACTCAGGAATACCAGCGTGAGCAGGTACATGAGTATGGTCACCGGTTCTCTGAAAACACCTTCGAGCGTACTGATCACGCTCCATTCAATTTCATTGACATCGTTACTCATTCTGCTGATCAGATCGCCTTTGCGCTGTTCGGTAAAAAATCCGAGCGGAAGCTCCAGCACCTTGGAATAGAGATCAGCCCGTATTTTCGTCAGCACCCGGTTGCGCAGCGGACCCAGTACCCGGTAGGAAAGGTAGAGGAACAGGTTTTTTAGAAAAATGGATACGATGATGATCACACAGATGGCGCCAAGCGCGTAAGCGGGTCCGTTTTGACCATGTTCCCGGATCAGGGTGCTGAGAACATATTTAATATAATTGAGCACACTTTCCGCGGAGAAGGCGACCTGCGGTTTCTCCATGATCATCTTTTCCGTCCCAAACAAAAGTTGCATGAATGGCACAAGCATGGTGAGTGAGAAAAGGGAGAACAAAACAGAAAGCAGGTTCAGTACAAAATAAAGCACGATGTATTTCGTCTGATCGCGCAGGTATTGGAGAATCGTTGCAAATCTTTTCATCCGCTGGGTATTGTCTTTAATCCGGTTCAATGCGTACCGGTGCCGGCTAAACCCGTAAATTTACACTGAAATATGCAATGATATGAAAGAAGGTAAACGGCAGAAACAGGTAAGCGCCTTATTACTCGAAGAATTGAACCGGATTTTTCAGAAACTTGGCCTCAATATGGTTCAGGGCGGAATGGTATCCATTTCTACCGTCAGGATTACGCCTGATCTGTACGAGGCCAGGGTGTATTTGAGTTTTTATCAGGTAAAGGATGCTGCAGACGCATTGAAAGTGATCGTAGACAGGGCCTGGGAGATCAAACGGGATCTGGTCAGTTCCATCAGGAATCAATTGCGCAGCATGCCCCAGTTAACTTTTTATATAGATGATTCCCTGGATTACGTGGATAAAATGGACGCCCTGTTCCGGGAACTCAATGAAAATAAAACAAATGAGGGCGGACAGTCCTAATACAAAAAGACCATTTTGAACTTCCTGTTTACCTGGCGATATTTCAAGGCAAAGAAATCCACGAATGCGGTCAATATTATTTCCTGGGTAAGCATCAGCGCCATCATGCTGGGTACGGCCTCGCTGATTGTTGTTTTGAGCGTTTTCAATGGCCTGGAGCAACTGGTACAATCCCTGTATTCCGCTTTTTATACTGACATTAAAATCAGTGCCGTTAAAGGGAAATTTATTTCGATACCGGCCCAAAAGATTTACCAGTTGAAAGGGTTGCCGGGAATTAGCGGGTATTCATTGACGGTAGAAGACAAGGCGCTTTTGCAATACAACAGGAACCAGCAGATCGTGGTATTGAAAGGCGTGGACAGCAATTACCGCCACATCAGCGGCATATCCAGGAACATGTCGAAAGGCAGCTTTGCCCTGGGAGATGCGGAACATCCTGCAGCGGTATTTGGTTCCGGGGTGGAGAGTATGCTGAACCTGGAATCTGATCGGAGCATTTTGCCGGTACTGGCCTATGTTTTCCGCAACGGTCCGGGTATTAACCCGGCTGACCCGCAGTCTTCTGTTCATTCCGAAGAAATGGTTTCTTCCGGTTCGTTCAAGATTCAGCAGGACTTCGATAATAAATATGTGCTCACCAACTTACCCTTCATGCAAAGCATGCTGGGTCTGGATTCCAATGAATACAGTGCCATGGAGATCAACTGCATTCCGTCCAGGGCAGACGAAATAAAAAATCGTATGCAGTCCATATTAGGTCCCGGATACAATGTGCAAACCCGTTATGAGCAGAATCAGACCCTGTTTAATGTGATGCGCATGGAAAAATGGGTGATCTATGCCGTGCTGACCCTCATCCTGATGGTGGCGGCATTTAATATGGTTGGGGCATTAACGATGCTGGTACTGGAAAAGAAAAAAGACATTCAGGTTTTAAAAGCCCTGGGTGCAGATAATCTGTATATCCAGCGTATATTTTTAAATGAAGGATTGCTGCTGGCGCTGCTCGGTGGAAGTGGCGGCATCGGGCTGGCTCTTATCGTATGCTGGTTACAGGTAAAATTTAAACTGGTTCCGCTGCAGGGTAATTTCCTGATCGACTATTACCCGGTTAAAATCATACCCGCTGATCTCTTACTGGTCAGCGTAACGATATTGGTGGTGGCGCTGCTCGCGTCCTGGCTGCCCTCAAAGAAGGCGGCTTTGCAGCCGTTTGAGCTGAAAACCTGATCAGTGTTGACGGTTGACAGTTGACCGACTTCAGGTGCGCGTTCGCAATAAAAGTCCGTCAACTGTCAACCGTCATCGGTCAACAAAAAAATTCAGCCTGCTAAAACCTTCAATAATCTCCCAACGTTTCCGCTAACTGCGCCAGCGCCCGCTGGAGTTGTTCGTCGTTCGGGGCAACGCCGTGCCAGCTGTGGTCATTCTCCATAAAATCAACACCCCTGCCCATGATGGTGTGCATCAGGATGGCGATGGGCTGGCCCTTGCCGGTGAGTGATTTTGCTTCGTCCAGGGTGGCCACAACGGCATCCATGTCATTACCGTTCATTTCCAGCGTTTTCCAGCCGAAGGCATCAAATTTCTGGCGGATGTTCCCCAGGTTCAAGACCTTATCCGTAGTGCCGTCAATCTGCTGATGGTTCCAGTCAACCGTTGAAATCAGGTTGTCCACTTTGTGATGAGCCGCAAAGAGCAGGGCCTCCCAGATCTGGCCCTCATCCAGTTCGCCATCCCCGTGGAGGGAGAATACAATATTTGAATCCTTATTGAGTTTTTTAGTCAGTGCAGCGCCTATGGCAGCGCTCATTCCCTGACCCAGGGAACCGCTGGCGATGCGGATACCGGGCAGGTGTTCATGGGTTGCCGGATGGCCCTGCAGCCGGGAGTTGAGTTTCCGGAAACTGGCCAGTTCTTTTATATTGAAATAGCCGGAACGGGCAAGAGCGGAATAAAAAACGGGTGAGATGTGGCCGTTGCTGAGAAAAAACAAATCTTCATTTTTGCCATCCATGGAAAAAGCGGGATCATGTTTCATAGCTTTAAAGTAGAGGGCAGTGAAGAAATCTGCACAACCCAGGGAACCTCCCGGATGACCACTGGAAGCGCCATGCACCATTCTTACGATATCCCGGCGAACCTGGGAGGCAATTGCTTTTAAATCAGCCATATAAATTGAGTTTTCAGAAAGGGGGCGAAGCTAATGGAATTTTTTTATCGTTGTTCGGGAACATATAGAACTTTTGTTCTAACTTGCTTGTTCATACGCTCAGTGACATTATCTTTGCTAGTCTCATTTCCCTGATTATCAATGAACTAACTAGCCATATGGGAAAGGTCTGATTGGGGCACGCAAGTTATTACTTAATGTAAACCGAGGTACATGTTTGACGTTTTACTTTCCCTTGCCATTTCTTTCACCATCACTTTTCTGGCCATTCCGGTAATTATCAATGTTGCGGAAATGAAAAAGCTGTTTGATGTTCCTGATGCACGGAAAATTCATCAGGTAGCCATCACGCCGCTGGGTGGTATCGGCATTTTTGCAGGCTTTGTTTTTGGTTGTCTGCTCACCATCAATTTTAAATATTCTTCCGAGTTCCAGTATTTTATCGCGGCTACCCTGGTTATTTTCTTTTTGGGACTTAAAGACGATATTCTGGTGCTTTCTCCCATCAAAAAATTCATCGGACAGGTCCTTGCCGCTTTTCTGATCGTTTATTATGGCAGGATACAGATCCGCAGCATGCATGGATTTTTCGGTATCCATGAACTGCCCGAAATGTTCAGCCTGCTGATCTCTTATTTTTCAGTGATCGTTATCATTAATTCATTCAACCTGATTGATGGGGTGGACGGACTGGCGGGCACCCTGGGGCTGATGTCTTCCGCCCTTTTCGGGCTTTATTTTCTCAGTAAGGGCATGGCTCCCTATTATACGCTGGCATTTTCTTTGTGCGGCAGCCTGCTGGCTTTCCTGATCTTTAATTTCCAGCCGGCCAAAATATTCATGGGGGATACCGGATCCTTGCTGATCGGGGTGATCAATGCGGTCCTGGCCCTGAAGTTTATTGATCCGGGAAACGGACCGGAATTCAGCACACCCATGGAAGCCTCACCGGCCATTGGTTTTACCATACTCATGATCCCGCTGCTCGATACCCTGCGCGTATTTGCCATCCGGATCTTTAAACGCCGGTCGCCATTCAGCCCGGATAGAAATCACATCCATCACCTGCTGCTCGATCGTGGACTTTCCCACCGCACCATCACCCTGTTGCTGGTAGCCGTAAACGTAAGCATGGTTGTGTTTGTTTATCTGGCCCGTTCCCTGGGTACTACGATCCTGATCCTTTCTGTGATCGCCCTTTTCTTTACATTTATAGCCATGGCCTATTATTCGAGAAACCGAAATGCACTGGCCTGGGCAACCGATCCGGAGGATAAAAAGGAGAAGGTAAAAGAATCGAAATTGGTTACCTTTATCCGTGATAGTATGCTCGAGCAAAAAAATTAGTACCCGGCCTGAAGTAGAGCCGGTTGACAACAATCCCTATTAGAATTATCGTTTATGTCTGATGAATTAGCACTCATTGTGGAAGATGCGCAGGATTCCATGATCAAAGCAATCAATCACCTCGAAAATGAGTTGGTGCGTATCCGTGCCGGAAAAGCAAACCCACAGATGCTGGACGGCCTTTCTGTTGATTATTATGGGTCACCGACAGCACTGAACCAGGTTGCGAATGTATCGGTAATGGATGCCAGAACACTAACCATCCAGCCCTGGGAGAAGAATATGTTACAGCCTATTGAAAGAGCCATCATCAATGCGAACCTGGGTGTAAATCCACAAAATGATGGCAATACCATCCGCTTGTTCATGCCCCCCCTCACCGAAGAAAGGAGAAAGGAATTTGTAAAACGGGCTTTTGGTGAAGGAGAGCAAACCCGCATCGCGATCCGAAGCATTCGTCGTGATGCCATTGAACAGGTAAAAAAGTTGCAGAAAGACGGGCTGAGCGAGGACCTGACCAAAGATGCGGAAAAACAAATGCAGGATCTTACTGACCGCCACATCAGCCTGGTTGAAAAACATCTTGCCGCCAAAGAAAAAGAAATAATGTCCGTTTAAACTCCGGGTAACAAGAGGAATAGTTAATTCTGTTAACATATAAAGAAGTGGTTTTCATTTTTAACACCAAAAACAACAAATTATGGGTATGCTGAAAGAATTCCGCGACTTTGCATTGCGTGGAAATGTGGTAGACCTTGCTGTAGCCGTGATTATCGGTGCAGCAT
>DASRLM010000442.1:0-3596 GCA_035648455.1 Puia sp.
GGATAGGCAGCATGGTCTGATTATAGCATGAATTGCCATACTATCACCTTAATTAAAAGCCATGTATCAATTAAACAAAGGCTGGAATTTGACTGGTCTCCTGATTTTAGGCTCGTTATTTTTCTATGGGCCGGTTTCCGCCCAGAACTATAAAACTGTTTCCGATACAGTCCGGCTAAATAAGGAATACGGGAAAATAAACCTGGATCTGGCTAAGCTAAATACGAAACTCATAGCTGAAAAAAATAAAACGGTCGACTATCAGTCAAAAACGATTTCAACAGAAAAGGATGCGGTTTCCTCAGAACAAAACAGCAAAGACCAGGCAGCCACGGCAACCAGCGGCAATACCACCGATACCAAGAAAGCGGTAAGGGATGCTAAAAGAGCGGACCGGGAGGCCAACGATGCCAAAGATGCGGCAAAAGATGAAAAGAAGAATAATAAAAGAATCAAAGATCTGACCGCCCAGATAGCAAAAAAGCAAACGGCTTTGGATGATCTTGACGCACAAAAAGCAGCCATTTTGGCCCAGGTTACAGGCATTCAGCCATTCCGGGACAGTCTGCCTCATTAATTCAGGGGCTGCTTACAGTTTAAGCTCTCCCCATCCCTTCCTGTATTCCCGTTTGATGAACTGGTTGGCGGGTTCGTAATTGGTGACTTTCATATTCTCGCCGTCCCATTTAAGGGCTATATATCTTCCGCTGAATTTGTAACCTTCCATATTACCATATACGGGATCGTTTTTCTTTATCTTTTCACGGAAATTAAAACTGCGCAGCAAGAGGTTGCCAAGCAATACCGTCTCTGTAAGCGGTCCTGCATATCCGATAAAGGGAGAATCAACTTCCAATTTTCCATAGCCGGCTATGCTGGCGTCAATCCATTGCCACCAATGGCCATCCATTCCGCCATAGATGCGCGGATATTTTTGCGGAACATCCAGGTCCTTATTTAATGATTGCGGGAATAGCCGGGGATTATTACCGCCCCAGCCGCAGGAGATTCTTCCTTTGGTACCTATAAACATGGTGGCTCCTTCAAAGTCATCTTCATTGGGCCAGTCGCCGAGCACCTTATTAAAATTTGCGTCAGGATCCAGGTCATCAAAGCGTTCGGGCGTTATGCCTCCGTCCATCCAGTACAGATCCAGGTCCTTGCCATTTTTCTGTATGAACCTGAATTTTAATGAACTGGAAACGGGACCGCTGTCGGGGTATATGCCTTGTTCAAAAATTCCGCTGTAAACCGTGCTGGCGCTTCCGGAGATTTCTGTGGGATATCCCAGGCCTAGTAACTTAAATGCCGGACCGATGATATGGCATCCCATATCTCCCAGCGCCCCCGTGCCAAACTGCCACCAGCCCCGCCAGTTAAAAGGCGTCAGGTTTTCAATATAATTCGTTTCCTGAGCTGTACCCAGAAACAGGTCCCAATGCAATCCCTTGGGAACGGGTGGCTTTTCTTTGGGCCAGGGTATGCCCTGGGGCCAGACGGGCCTGTCCGTCCAGCAATATACTTTTTGGATATCGCCAATAACGCCTGCTTCAAACCATTCCCGCATGGTCCGTATGCCATCGCTGGAGGCGCCCTGGTCTCCCATCTGAGTAACCACTTTATATTTTTTTGCGGCTTCCGTTAAGATGCGCGCTTCGTAAATATCATGGGTCAATGGTTTTTGAAGGTACAGATGCTTGTTCAGCTGCATGGCGCCAAAACCAACAACGGCGTGATTATGATCCGGTATGGCGACGGTGACGGCATCAAAATGTTTATTCTCTTTATCAAACATTTCGCGCCAGTCGTTATAATATTTTGCTTTTGGAAATTCTTTACGACGGTCTGCAGCTTCGCGGTCATCCACGTCACACAGGAAAGCGATCTCCGCATTTTTTCTGGGAGTTGTCGCAAAATGGCGGATATCGTTTACCCCTTCGCCGCCGCAGCCTACAGCAGCAATGTATAATTTGTCACTGGGCGCCACAAATCCTTTGCCACCCAAAACCCATCTGGGCAGAATGGAAATTCCGGATGCTACCAGGGCCGTTTTCTTAATAAAGTCCCCACGGCTGATACTGCTCTGTTTGTTTTTTTTCATAAAATCAGATGTATTTTTCTTACGGCAGTAATTTGTGCGTTTGGCTTTTGAGTGCGGGATAAGTTTGCACAGCGTTATAAAAATAGAGTAATCGGCGCAGAGTTTATTCAATGCGTGATCCATTATTTTCTATAGATGGATTTTTTATAACGCAATGCTTTGCGCAGACAGTTCGAACGCAAATCCGCCGGGGTATTTGAAACCATTCTCCCTTCCGTGTCAGATTCTTTCATGTTCCCGGAGGCCGGACAACATAAAAAGTTCCTCCGTAATGATCTTACAGTTTTCGGCCAGTTGATCGGAGGTACAGCTGATCATCTTGAGGTTTACCGGCAAGCCATCTTTCATCTCCATGAAGTCCAGACAAAGAGTATCTCTTTCGCCAATGTGATCATCCCCCTTCAGCAGATAAAATATCTGGCTGGCCTGCTGCGGGTTATTACCAATACGAAACCTGGCGATGGTTTCCGGGCCATTGGCTGTATTGATCTGAACTGCGATAAAAAACTGTGTCCTCATGACGTTCATTTAGAAAACAGGCATGGCCTGGACAGAAGCAAAAAACCCCCGGATAAGCCGGCGGTTTTTCATAGAATGAATTTTTGTCTTTACGGTAGGATTTGGATCGGTTGGTTTTTCTTAGGCTCGGTTTTTCTTTCGGATTGGATATATCAAAAGTATACAGTAGCGGGCAATCTGACCAGCGCGGGAACACTCGATTTAATCGTAACTCTACGATCGTAATTCCTCGAAAAGGAATTGTAAATCAATACTTAATGAATTTTACCCCGGATACTAAAGGATTTAGCTATTCTCGAAGACCTCAAAAGGACACCGATTGGATAAGATTTCCTGCCCGCACAAAAAAAGAATAACAAGGGGCAATTGGTACGATAAAAATTTTTCCAACACAATGCTTTGCGCCGTCGCCGAACCGCGCAGTTGCTTCTTTTTTTCTCCCAACAAGTATTATATTTAGCAGGTAAACGAGTTGCTATTTTCATTTTTAATTTCAGTCGGATGACATCAACGAAACTGATCCTGTCTGGATTTATGCTGCTTATTTTTGCCCAGTTGTGTGCGCGTAATCCGCCGGCACATCATATCGGCGAAAGTTATGGCGGCGGAATTGTGTTTTATATTTATGATAATGGAACGCATGGACTGATTGCCGCCACTTCAGACCAGAATATGGGTATCCCCTGGTACAATGGGATGACACGGTATGCGGGAACGGAAGCCGATGGACTTGGCGCTGGTGCAAAGAATACCGGAATCATTGTATCTAAACTCCTGCCTGACGATGAAAAAGGAAATTTTGCCGCAAAGGTCTGTGCCGATTATTCTGTTAAAGCGGGTGGCGCAACTTATACGGGATGGTACCTGCCTTCAAAATTTGAATTGAACTTACTCTTCGGGCAAAGAAAGCTGGTGGGTGGTTTTGCCAACACCAATTATTGGAGCTCCACAGAATATAAAACGAACAGCGTATGGA
>DASRLM010000443.1:0-11491 GCA_035648455.1 Puia sp.
CATCAACCGCATGGGTGGCGAACACAAGGCCAGGGCTGTATCCGGCTTTATGTTTTTCGGATACATTGGTTTTGGCATTCCTTCCGTATGCCTGGGTTATTTTGCCGATCATTTTGGCATCACGAACTCCTTATGGTTGTTTGAGGGATTTATCAGTGCGCTAAGTATCTGGCTGTTTATCCTGATTTCCGGAAAGAATCATAAACCATCGGCCTGATTTAAACGTATATGCAGAATATGGGAAAAGGAGTTTTATTTCTCATCACACTGCTGACCACGGGCCTTTCAGTTGTTTCCTGCAATAAGTCAGGGCAGGCCCGCATCATGCTAACGCCCGTAAATACAGATTCCGGGTTGATTTCCGGCCAGGACAGTATCCCCTCCGCAGATACATCAAAAACCCATACCTATCTGGCCTTGGGAGATTCCTATACGATAGGCGCATCGGTTGCAGTTAACGACCGGTATCCTGTTCAGACCGTCAGTTTATTGAGAACCGCGGGTTATTCATTTCAAGACCCTGAGATCATTGCTACCAGTGGCTGGACAACAACCAATCTGCTCGAAGCGATCCAGGGTAAAACGGCTGCTGTTCCTTACGACGTTGTTACACTGCTGATCGGGGTGAATAACCAGTATCAGGGAGGAACTGCTGATAATTACAGGGATGAACTCACCCGGCTTTTGAAGCAGTGTATTCAACTATCGGGAAATAAAGCTTCGCATGTGATCGTGATCTCCATTCCGGATTATTCCGTTACACCATTTGCAAAGGGACTGAACCGCACCTATATCAGTTCGCAGATCGATGCTTTTAACAAGATCAATCACGATGTATCCGACAGTTATCAAACCCTTTACCTGAATGTTACTGATGAAAGCCGTGAAGCCCTTTCGGATCCTTCCCTGATCGCTTCGGACGGATTGCATTTTTCAGGCAAGGAATATGGCATCTGGGCCTCCGCCCTGAAACCGATGATGGAAAAAGTAATAACCGGCAATAAAGACTAGGAGATAGAATCCGCTTTTCTGATGAACTTTGAATATTTTTATGATTCCTGTCCGGTTTAAATTTTGCTGCTTATGAAAAAAATATCCCAACTGATCTTTGCATCCTGCTGCTTTTTCTTTTCCGGTTTTTCCCAGGATCTCAGAAAGGCACCGGCGCAGAACAGACTGATCGATGGTCATCCCGCATGGATCATGCAGGGGAATATTTATGAAGTCAACACGCGGCAATATACGCCGGAAGGAACGTTAAACGAATTTGCAGAACAATTGGACCGGCTCAAAGCGATGGGGGTTCAAACTCTTTGGTTCATGCCGCTTAATCCCATCAGTAAAACGGACCGTAAGGGAACCCTGGGCAGTTATTACGCAGTGTCTGATTACACCGCTTTGAATCCGGAATACGGAGTGATGGCGGACTGGATAAAAATGGTGAAAACCATACATGGAAAAGGAATGAAAGTGATCATTGACTGGGTACCGAATCATACGGGGGCAGACAATCACTGGCTCACGGAACATCCTGATTTTTTTGTAAAAGATAGTACGGGCAAAGCCGCCATGGCGGTGGACTGGGCCGATACCCGTCAGTTGGATTACAACAATATGGAAATGCAGGACAGCATGATTGCCGCCATGAAATTCTGGATCGATCTGTCAAACATCGACGGGTTCCGTTGCGATGTGGCCTGGAACGTGCCTGCTGCTTTCTGGAGCCGGTGCATTCCAGAACTTAAAAAAAAGAAAGCCGGAATTTTCATGCTGGCAGAAGGAGATAAAACTTATCTGCCGCCCAGTGGGTTTGACGCCATCTATCCATGGAACATGTTCAGCATGATGAAGAAAGTGGCCGCCGGTGAAAGACCCGCCTTTGGATTGGATAGTGCGTTTCATGAAATCGATTCGCTCTATCCCCCGAACACGATTGAAATGTATTTTACCAGCAACCATGATGAAAACAGCTGGAACAAGGCCGACTATGGCGTATTCCCTGGTGCAGAACACGCGCCCTTTGCTGTGTTCACGCAAACCATGGCCAGGGGCGTTCCGCTGATCTATGGCGGACAGGAAGAACCGGTGCTCCGCGCGCTGCCCTTTTTCGAAAAAGACAGTATCCATTTTGAACATTATGCCAGGGCCGCTTTTTATAAAACACTGCTTGGTCTTCGCAAAAGGGATCCCGCCCTTTCTCCGGATGCTGGATTCAAAAAGGTTCTTGCAGGGAACGATTCATCCGTATATGCGTTTGTCCGCGAAAAAGCCGGAAGGAAAGTATTGGTTATCCTGAATCTGTCGAACCGGGAACAGGCCATTTCCATAAAAGAAAAATCTTTGCGGGGAAATCCGCTGAATGTTTTTATGCACCGCAGGGAGCCGGTCAGCAGCCGCTCCTGGAAAATGGAGCCCTGGGGATATGCGGTATATGAGTATGGAGCCGAATAGGGTTCCTGCAATACAATCAATCCTTGTCGGACAATGAAATAGGTTAATGTGACCAATAAATAGGTTAATACGATAAAAGTCTGATTCGTCCATTCCGGTTGGTACGGTTTTTTCTACTTTTCTTAAAACCTTTTATGCATTACCTGTACATATCCCCGCTCTTTGCGGCCATCATGGCCGTAGTACCGGTCAGCGACAGTAAACTGACTGTTACCAGTACCAGTTTTCAAAACAATGCCAGTATCCCAATGAAATATTCCTGCGAAGGCGAAGAGACCAGTCCGCCGTTACAGGTTACGGGTATTCCTTCCGGAGCCAAATCGCTGGCGATCATCCTGCATGACCCGGATGGCGGCCAAAATGGATTTACCCATTGGGTGGCCTGGAATATCAATGTCGACGGAAATATCCGGGAAGGATTTAAAGGCGGCAACCAGGGAAAAAACGGTGCTGGTCAATCTGGCTACAAAGGCATGTGTCCTCCCACCGGCACCCACCATTATCATTTCATGGTTTATGCGCTGGATACCATGCTAGACATAGATGATAATACGAACAAGGCCGGCCTGGAGAAAAGTATGGAGGGACATATACTTGCCCAAGGGGAATTGGTTGGTCTCTATAAAAAAACCAAACAATAAAAGTCCGGGTTTGTCCATCGGCTTCGAAAAATATCTGGTGGTCTGAACAAGGCTCGCCCGGGATCAGATTTTATTTCTGCGAATCATCGCCTTTGCTGATGATCATCCAGTCGTCCTGGCCATGTCCCTTTGAGATCCAGTGATCCATCAGTTTCGCAATGGCGGGGATCACGGTCAGGTGTGTGCCGCCTTTTTCTGCTTCCTGCATCATCAGGCCGGCATCCTTTCTGGCCATGCTGAGTTCCCAGGATGGCTGACTGAAATCACCTCCCACAATTTTTTTTAATCTTCCCGGAACCATGGTTCCCGGGTTCCATAAGTCAAATAAATCAGATACCCCGCCTGCCTGAATATCCAGGGTTTTTGCAAGGGCCAGCGCATCGGAAAGGCCGGCGGTCAGCGAAATCAGGAACAGGTTGCCAATCAGTTTCATTCCCGCAGCGGTATTGCTGGCCGCGCCGAAATTGATCAGCTTTCCGGTCATTTTAGAGAGTTCGGGTCCGAGTTTTTTGATTAGGGCCTGATCTCCGGAAACCAGCATATATCCGGTGCCGTCCAGGGCATTCGGAGGTCCCATAAAAACCGGGGCATGCAGGTAAGTATATCCTCTTTTTTTCCAGAGCGCGGTGCGTTCCGCTGCTCCTCCGGAAGACGTGGTCGTATGATCGATGATGATTACGCCGGGTTCGAATCCGGACTTTGCCCTTTCCAAAACTTCATTCACAGAATCATCGTCTTTAAGCGTGATGTGGATGCGGTCGGCACCTTTTACGGCCTCTTCAACCCGGTCAAAAGCTTTGGCTCCGTAAGCTTCCAGTGCCTTTGCTTTTGTTGGCGTCCTGTTC
Source organism: Puia sp. (assembly GCA_035648455.1). Lineage (GTDB taxonomy): Bacteria > Bacteroidota > Bacteroidia > Chitinophagales > Chitinophagaceae > Puia. The sequence goes on from DASRLM010000443.1 coordinate 3,938, forward strand.
CATACCTGAACCTTTTCACCTTTTTTGATAAGGGCCCGTACAAAGTTGGAACCCAGCAGACCCATTCCCAGAAATGCTTTCACGGTATTTATTTTTTTTGCAAATGTAGGGTGAAAATCCGCCCGCCTGGTGTGGTGGCCACAGCCATCAATCGTTTACCACTTTCAGTACTATTTTTCCGGCGACATGGCCCTGTTCACTGAGTTCCTGGGCCTCCGCTGCTTTTTCCAGCGGAAAAACCCGGGCAATAACGGGCCTTACTTTTCCCTCATCAATTAAAGCGGCGATCTGCTCCAGATCATGGGAATAGGAGAGGGCCATAAAGCCTTCCACATGAATATTCCTGGATTTGGATTCCTCATTTTCCTCCGGCTTTACGGTGGTGATCAGCCGGCCACCGGTTTTCAAAACTTTAAAGGAACGCTTTTGTGTATCGCCCCCGAGAGTATCCAAAACCAGGTCCATGTCCTTTAACCGGTCTTCGAATTTTTCTTTTTTATAATCGATCACTTCATCCGCGCCCAGTTCTTTTACCAGAGCGATGTTCTTTTCGGAAGTGGTGCCAACAACATAGGCGCCTTTCCATTTGGCGAACTGCACGGCATAGGTACCCACACCGCCTGAAGCCGCATGGATCAACACTTTCTGTCCGGCTTCGAGATGACCGTGTTCAAACAAAGCCTGCCAGGCAGTAAGTCCGGCCAGCGGCACAGCAGCTGCTTTTATGTGGTCGATGCTGGTGGGCTTTTTGGCCACCTGGCTGGCTTTTACAACAACGTACTCCGCATAGGTGCCATTCCGGGTGGGATCGGGACGGCTATACACTTCATCACCGGCTTTCAGGTTTTTCACTTCGCTGCCGGCTTTTTCCACCACACCGGAAACATCCCAACCCAGGATCAGCGGTAAATTTGAGGGAAACTTTTCTTTCCGGACTCCTTCCCGGATTTTCCAGTCCACCGGATTCACCCCGCTCGCGTACACTTTGATCAGCACTTCATCCGGCGCAGCTTCCGGTTTTGGGGCGTCTTCATACTTTAATTTATCAACTCCTCCGTTTTCGTGGATTCTTACAGCCTTCATAAATGACAGTTTATAGGTTATTTGCAGGAATCGTGCCCGGAGGGGTCGGATTTACAGGTGTTTGTCCGGATTTTCGATGTATGATTATTATTCCGGCTATTCAGGAATATTAACCAGGGGATTTATAGCCTGAGATGGATAACAGCCAGTAAAATCAGGGGTTTTACCCTTCAAACGCAATAATATCAGGCTTCTGGGTGTTGATCTGTATACAAGATATATTTCAAAAAAAGCTGTTTTTTGGTTAATTTCCACTAAAATTTAGCCGGGTTACCTATTCTCCGGTTAACTACTTGCCGCCATGCGAAAAATTTTTTTATTTTTGTTGCTGTCTGTTTCCGGTGCCGTGTTTTTGGTGCAATCCTGCCGCAATGTCTCCGGCGCTTCCCTGGAAAAATCTTCTAACGAAGTCAGCTATAATTTCAATGTAAGGCCCATTCTTTCGGATAAATGTTATGCCTGTCACGGTCCCGATGCCAACAAACGTAAGGCAGGTCTGCGGCTGGATATTCAGGATGAAGCCTATAAAGCATTAAAGGATAACCCCCACGCTCATGCGCTGGTGCCGGGTGATCCCTTACATTCAGAACTATATCTCCGGATTTCCACCAAAGATACCTCCGAGAGAATGCCTCCGCCCTCTTTCAACGCGAGCCTGAGCCCGGAAGAAATTGAAATATTGCGGAAATGGATCAGCCAGGGAGCCAAATATGAAAAGCACTGGGCATTTATTCCCCCGAAACAATCAGCACTGCCAAAGATTGACGACAAATCCTGGGCCAAAAATGAAATTGATTATTTCATTTTAAATAAGTTACAACAGAAGGGTTTAAAACCCAATGAAGCGGCGGATAAGGAAAGGTTATTAAAAAGGATCAGCCTGGATATAACCGGTCTTCCGCCAACCATTCCCATGATGGATAGTTTTCTCCAGGATGCTTCCCCCAATGCCTATGAAAAAATGGTTGACCGGTTATTAAAAAGTCCGGCTTACGGCGAAAAAATGGCCGTTCACTGGCTGGATGTGGCCCGCTACGCGGATTCCCATGGTTACCAGGATGACAATTACCGGAGCCAATGGCCCTGGCGGGACTGGGTTATACATGCCTTTAATGAAAACATGCCGTACGACAAGTTTGTGACCTGGCAACTGGCCGGGGACCTGTTGCCCGATCCCACCAAGGAAGCGCTACTGGCAACAGGCTTTAACCGCAATCATAAAATAACGGAGGAAGGCGGTGTAATTGACGAGGAATACCGGGTTGAATATGTAACCGACCGCACCAATACTTTTGGCCGGGCCTTCATAGGTGTTACTTTAGAATGCGCCCATTGCCATGACCATAAATTTGATCCTTTTTCCCAGCGGGAATATTACCAAATGTTTGCCTTCTTCAATAATGTAAAGGAAAAGGGAATTGAATCGACGGTTGGCGGACCGGAAACTTACGCCAAGAACCCGATGATGCAGGTGACCAACGACGATGTGAAGAATGTTTTAAATTTCATCAATAAGCCGGACACCAGCAAGCTGATTGTATCGGTTATGGGAGACAGCAGTGGGGTACGGACAACCTATATTCTAAAACGCGGAGCGTATGACAATCACGGGGATTCCGTAGAAGCCGGCACGCCCAAAGCGATCCTTCCATTCGACGGTTATCCGAAAAACCGGCTGGGTCTTGCGGAATGGCTCTTTGACAAACGCAACCCGTTAACCGCCAGGGTATATGTTAACCAGATCTGGCAGGAGCTTTTCGGACGGGGCATTGTGAAAACAGCCAGCAATTTCGGTATGCAGGGCGAATTGCCCACCAATCCGGAACTGCTTGACTGGCTGGCAGTGGATTTCGTTAATCACGGATGGGACGTCAAATACCTCATCAAGAAGATCATGATGTCTGCCACCTACCAGCAGTCCGCAGTCATTTCGCCGGAAAAACTAAAAGCTGATCCCGACAATATTTATCTGGACAGGGGGCCGCGGTTTCGGCTGCAGGCCGAATTTATCAGGGACCTGGTTTTGTCCAGCAGTGGACTGCTGGTAAAAACCATTGGTGGACCCAGTGTAAAAATTTATCAGCCGGCGGGTTTGTGGGAAGCCTCTACTTCGGGTCGCGGCACCCTCGCCACTTATAAGCAGGATCACGGGGACAGCCTCTACCGCCGCGGCTTGTATACCTTCATCAAAAGAACTTTACCCCCGCCGTCCATGATCCTTTTTGACGCCAGCAACCGCGATCAGTGTGAAGTGAAAAGATCCAATACCAACACCCCCCTGCAGGCCCTGGTTATGCTGAATGATCCAACCGTACTGGAGGCATCCCGTGTGCTGGCGGTAAAACTGGTGAACGAATCGGGCAAGCCCGAAGATAAAATCACCAAAGCATTCCGGCTGATCGTCTGCCGCAAACCCAATGTACAGGAGTTGAAAATACTGAACGATTATTATAGCGGGCAAATACAGACTTTTTCGCAGGAAAAACAAAACGCAGGAAAATTATTATCCGTTGGGGAATTTCCGGAGAACAATAAGGTGAACAAAATTTCCGCAGCTGCCATGATGCAGGTGATCACAATGATTTATAACTTGGAGGAAACGATTACCAAGTCGTAACGCATTTTAGGAATGATGATATAGAAGTTGACGGTTGACGGTTGACCGTTGACGGACATCAGGCGCGAATCCGCACATTCATTCGGTCAACTGTCAACCGTCAACGGTCAACAAAAATATAGTGAGCTAAAATTTTCAAGCAAAAAAATGGAAAAAGAAATCATAGAAACCCACCTCAACGTCAACAGGCGCAAATTCCTGTCCAGGATGAGCCTGGGGCTTGGCAGTGTGGCGCTGGGATCTTTGCTGATCCCCAACCTCTTTAGCGGTGGTGCTGACGATGATGCCGCGGCGGCCATGCTGGGTGTTCCCCATTTTGCGCCAAAAGCAAAACGGGTGATCTATCTTTTTCAGAACGGTGCGCCTTCCCAGCTGGAATCCTTTGATTTTAAACCCAAGCTGAGGGAAATGGCGGGTATGGATCTGCCGGCGTCTGTCCGCATGGGGCAGCGTTTAACGGGCATGTCGGCCGACCAGGCCCACTTTCCGCTGGCGGGTTCTTTCTATGACTTTAAACAATACGGAAGGTCACAGGCATGGATAAGCGATCTTTTTCCTCATACCGCAAAAATTGCGGATGACATCTGCATTGTGAAGTCCATGTTCACCGAAGCGATCAACCACGATCCGGCACTGACTTTTTTCCAGACGGGCGCACAGCAGGGGAACCTGCCAAGTTTCGGTTCCTGGATGAGTTACGGCCTAGGCAGCGAAAATAAAAACCTTCCTTCATTCTGCGTATTGCTCTCCCGCGGAAAGGGGAATGGTCAGGGGGTCTATTCCAAACTCTGGAGCAATGGTTTTCTCGATTCCGTATATCAGGGTGTTCAGTTCAGCAGCGGAGATGACCCGGTGCTCTACTTGAATGATCCGGCAGGCATGGACAAGCAGGACCGCCGGAAAATGCTGGACAAGCTGGCGGAGATGAATGACCTTTCTTTAAAGGAATTCGGAGATCCGGAAATCAGTACCAAGATCAAGCAGTATGAAATGGCATACCGGATGCAGACCGCGGTGCCGGACATTACCGACGTGTCCAAAGAGTCTGACGATATTGTAAAAATGTACGGACCGGATTGTTTGCTACCCGGAACGTATGCGGCCAATTGTCTGCTGGCGAGAAAACTATCAGAAAACGGGGTCCGTTTCGTGCAGCTCTATCATCAGGGATGGGATCAACATGGCAACCTGCCAAAAGAAATGGCGGGTCAGGCAAAAGATGTGGACCAGGCTTCGGCTGCATTGATCACCGATCTCAAGCAAAGGGGATTGCTGGATGAAACACTCGTAATATGGGGTGGTGAATTTGGCCGCACCAATTACAGTCAGGGTAAACTTACCAAAGAAAATTATGGCCGCGACCATCATCCGCGCTGCTTCAGCATCTGGATGGCCGGGGGCGGTGTTAAAGGAGGTATGGTTCACGGAGAAACAGATGAATTTGGTTACAACATCATTCGTGACCCTGTTCATGTGCATGATTTTCATGCAACCTGTTTGCACTTACTCGGTCTTAATCACGAAAAACTCACCTTTAGAAGCCAGGGTCGCAGATATCGTTTAACCGATACGGCAGGTAAAGTAGTGAACGGCATCATTGCCTGATTTTTTGGCTTTTATTATTTCCATATGAAGTTTGCGACAAAACGTATTGCCGGTAACCTCTTGTTTGCTGCCGATATTTTCATCCTTTTTCTGGTTTTGTTTGAAAGTAGAATGCATATTCCGGCCTGGTTGCAGTCCGTGGGGCGTATGCACCCCATGTTCCTTCACTTTCCGATTGTGATCCTGCTGCTGGCCATGGGCATGGAATTTTTCCGGTTCCGTCCGGACTTGAGTAGTCAGCCGTTTTATCAGGATTTTACTGATGTCATGTTGCTTACCGGCGCTGTATCCGCAGCCATTACGGTGATCATGGGATTGTTGTTGTCCAATGAAAGCGGTTATACCGGAAGCACGGTTCAATGGCACAAGTGGACGGGACTGGCCATTGTATTGTTTGCCTCTGTGATTTACTGGTCCAGGAATTCTACCTGGTATAAATCACGCGTGGCAAAAACCGGCGCCGTGCTGGCCGTTATTTCCATCGTCATTACGGGCCATCTGGGTGCGGGCATCACGCATGGGGAAGATTTTATCAGCACACCGTTGATCGCCGCCCGGGCAGCCATAAAAGTACCGGTGGGAAAGGCAGTGATTTATGCCGATGTGGTACAGCCGATATTTACGGCCAAGTGTATGAGTTGCCACAACAGCGAAAAAGCCAAGGGCCAACTGATCCTCGATAATCCGGAGGATATTAAAAAAGGCGGAAAAAACGGACAACCCTTTGTGGCAAGGCATGCCGACAGCAGCCTGATCATCCAGCGCATCACCCTGCCCGAAGAGGAAAAGAAACACATGCCCTTAACCGGAAAGCCGCAGCTGACGAAGGATGAAGTGGACATCATCTACCGGTGGATACAATCCGGCGCCGACTTTAAAAAGAAACTTATTGAATTGCCGGTAAATGATTCCCTGCGGATCACGGCATCGAAATACCTGGCCCCTCCGGAAGAAGAGAAATACGATTTTTCATCTGCCAATGAAAAGACGGTTAAGGGCCTGAGCAATAACTACCGCGTTGTTTATCCGTTAGCCATTGAATCACCGGCGTTGGTGGTGGATTTTTACAATAAAAAACAATACAGCTCCAAATCGCTGGAGGATCTGCTGGCCGTTAAAAAACAAATTGTTGAATTGAATCTGAACAAGATGCCCGTAAGCAATGCGGATTTAAAAATTGTCGGCCAGATGGAAAATCTGCGGACGCTCAATCTGGCATTCACGAATATCACTGCTGAAGGATTGGGTCAGTTATCATCCCTGAAAAATTTAAAAAGTTTATCCCTTTCCGGAAATAAAATAGACAAGTCAGCGATCTCTTCCATTGGCAAAATAAAAAGTCTTCAGGAAGTATTTGTCTGGGATACGGGATTAAAAGGAGAAGAGGTTGCGCAGTGGCAGAAAGCAAACCGGCAGGTACAGTTCATTCTGGGATATAAACAGGCTGCGCCAATGCCCTTGAATGATCCTATACTGGTATACAATAAGAGTGTGTTTACTGACAGTTTGCACATCACCTTAAAGCATCCTATCCCCGGCGCGCAGATCCGATATTCTCTGGATAGTACCGGACCGGACAGTTCGGCATCACCAATTTATCATGACTTCGTTGCACTGGATAAGAGTACTTTTTTTAAAGCACGGGCATTTAAGGAAGGTTGGCTCGGCAGTGATACCATTACCCATAATTTTTATAAAAGTGCATTTAAGCCCGACAGCATAAGCTTTATCAGTCTTCCGGATGAATCCTACAAGGGAGACGGGCCGCTTACTTTATCGGATCATGTAACCGGCGACTTCGATACAGGAAGCGGTAAATGGCTTGGGTTTCGAAAGGATATGAAAATCCTTTTGAGGTTTAAAACGCCGGTAAAACTCAGGTCTGTAGCTTTGCATCTGGTTAAAAATTCTGGGTCTGATATTTATCCGCCGGTTCAGGTAGAAGTATGGGGTGGCCTGAACGAGGGACATTTGAGACTATTGAAAACCGCTTCGCCAAAACCATTGGTAAAAGGTGAAAGCCCGGCCATATTCCTCCAGGATTGTACATTTTCGCCCGCTTCGGTCCGGTTTATAAAAATCGTGGCAGTCAACCTGAAAAAATCGCCAAAATGGGGCAATTCGCCCAAAAAACCAGGATGGGTTTTTATGGATGAAGTATTACTGAACTAGAGATGTTTAAATCAGGTACCCCGTGAGCTCATTATCGTATTATCCACTCGCTGTATTATGACATTTCAGTTTTTTTT
>DASRLM010000444.1:0-2568 GCA_035648455.1 Puia sp.
ATCAGCACCGATCCCGCATTCCAGGCAAAACAAATCGAACTCAGGGAAACCGAGGCCCTGATCAATATTTCCGGAGGGGATGCCCGGAAACTACTCAATCTGCTGGAATTGGTTATTGATTCCGGCCGCAGTAAAAAGATCGTCATTACGGACCAGCTGGTTATGGACACGGCACAGCAGCGGATCGCCTTATACGACAAAAAAGGAGAGCAGCATTACGATATCATTTCAGCCTTTATCAAATCCATGCGCGGGAGCGATCCCAATGCCGCCGTTTACTGGCTGGCCAGGATGATAGAAGGCGGGGAAGATGTGAAATTCATTGCCCGCCGGATGCTGATACTGGCCAGCGAGGATATCGGTAATGCCAACCCCAATGCCCTGCTGCTGGCCAACGCCACCTTCGATGCCGTAAATAAAATCGGATATCCCGAATCCCGCATCATACTTTCCCAATGCGCCATATACCTCGCCTCTTCGGCCAAAAGCAATGCTGCCTATACAGCCATTGACGGTGCCCTTTCCATGGTTAAACAGACAGGAGATCTTCCCGTGCCCCTGCACATCCGCAACGCGCCCACAAAAATGATGAAGAATATGGATTATGGCAAAGGCTATCAGTACAGCCATAGTTATAATCAGAACTTTTCACCCCAGGAATATCTTCCGGAGGAGATTAGCGGAAATGCTTTCTTTGAACCCGGCCATAATGCAAGAGAAGAAGAATTGCGGAAACATTTGAAAGGGTTGTGGGGGAAGAAGTATAAGTATTGATGTGCTGATGTGGAGATGTGCTGATGTGAAAATGAAGGTCAGGCTGGTTGTGAATGCCATTTACACATCAGCATATCTCCACATTTTCACATTTGCTTAAGCCTCTTCCGGATATCCTGCACCTTCACCTGCTGAACAGGCAGGTGTTGATTTACTGCCAGCACCGCCGCTACGGCGGCTGACTGGCCGAGCACCATGAATACGGGTTCCATGCGAATGGAACCATACGCAATATGGCTCGCCGATAAACAAACCGGAACCAGCAGGTTATTGCATTCACCTGATTTCGGGATGATGGCACGATAGGATATGGGGTAAGGTGGAAAACCACCGATCTGAACATCTCCTTCATTTTTTACCATGCCATGCACAACAATCCGTTCGCAGTTGTGCGAATCCATGGTATAGGCCGCCATCCCGATTCCATCAGCAACTTTCTCCGCGCCGGTGCAATTTGCCTGGGTCATCACATATTCACCAATCATCCGCCGGGCTTCGCGAATATACAGTTGGGGCGACCAGTGGTCATTGTCCGTATATTCATCCTTCGGATAACCCCACCGGAGCATCTCATTCCGCAACTGCATGGGCACCCGTTCATCATGGCCCAGGAAATATAACAGCCCCCTGCTATATAATTCATGTTGCCGGGTGATTTCTTTCCTCGTTTCCATACTGCCTTCGGGATACGCATAGTTCATGCCGATCATATCAGTGGAAAACGGACCGTTGTTGTTGATGTCTGTTTTCCTGCCCGGCATCAGATTAATATTCAGCACGCCGTCTTCCAGCGTGGCCGGATTTTTCTTCAGCAGATAACGAAGCAGCAGACTGTACCAGGTGGAATCATATCCTTCAGGCCGGCTGATGCTGATCCGGTTCTCCGCACTGTCCGTTAAACAAATCCTGAAATTATACGCCTGGATTTTTTTATCTCCCGTTCCGGCTGGCGAAAGCGATTCGGGGCTGATACCCCATAACAAACCACTGCCGGAATTTCCCGGAATGATGTACGGATCAACACCATCGGGAAACTGATGTTTGTCCAGCAGCTGAACGCCGTTATAGGTTTCATGATACAAACTGTTTGGCTCACGGCCAACAGTATACGAAACACCGGCTTTCGCCATGAGATCCCCTTCATAGCTACAGTCAATGAATACAGCGGCTTTAACAAGGCGCTGACCGGCTTCCGTTTTTTCTGTACTGCCGGTGGTGATTGACTGGATTTTCTGTTTATCGCGGACGACGGTCAGCAAACCCTGACGATACCAGACTTCTACTTTTCCGAGCCGGAGGTAATTTTGAAACAGCGCTTCCGCCACATGGGGCTCAAAGACCCATTGTTCCGGCTTTCCATAATGCGCCCCAATGCGGCGGTAGAAATCACGGGCTACGCCGGTAATGGCCGATTTATTACCAATGTCCGTCATGCCCAGTCCCCCGGATGTTATTCCTCCCGGATGTTTGTCCGGCGTTACCAGCAATACCTTTTTGCCCATCTTCGCAGCCGTGTACGCTGCCATCACGCCACCCGAGGTTGACCCGTAGATACATATATCCACCGTTCGGATTTCCTGCGCACTGAGCCGGGAAATCGAAAGAACGGATAAGAAGATGAAAAGGAGACGCATTTTCATGTGCTGATATGCTAATGCTTTGCCCACCGTAGCTTTAGCGAAGGTGGGTGGAAATGAAGAAATTTGATAATTTGATAATTTGATAATGCTGCTTATTAAGACATCCGGGTTAATTAAAAAGATAGTTTCTTCATTTACACGTTTCCATATTTTC